>JAWVEC010000087.1:0-3376 GCA_033856975.1 Gaiellales bacterium | reverse complement strand
CGACGACGATCGCCATGTGGTTTGACGTCGCCCGGAACTCGGCCAGCAGCTCGTCCAGCCGCTTCGTCTCGGGGACGACGATCGCCGGCCGCAGCAGCGAACGCACGTCCACGTTGTCGATACCGCGGTCGTGCAGCGCCGCGAACAGGTCACGCACGTGCAGCACCCCGACGACGTCGTCCAGCTCGGATTCGTACACCGGGTAGCGCGTGTAGGGGTGCTGCAACATCAGCCGCAGCAGCTCGGATACCGGCATGTCCAGCGGCAGCGCGACCACGTCAGGGCGCGGCACCATCACGTCCTGGGCGTCCTTGTCGGCGAACGCGAACACCTTGTGCAGCATCGCCTGCTCGTCCTCCTCCAGCACGCCCTGCTCGCGGCTGGCGTTGACCAGCATCTTCAGCTCCTCCTCGGAGTGCACGGCCGTGCGCCGCGCCTCGGGAGGCAGGCGCAACCATCGCAGGACGACGTTGCTGGCCGATACCAGCACCCAGATGAAGGGGCGAAAGATGGTGTAGAAGGACGAGATCGGCGCGGCAACTGCCATCGAGATCCGCTCCGCGTGCTGCAGCGTGTAGCTCTTGGGCACGATCTCGCCCAGCACGACGTGGAAGAACGAGAGCACCGTGAAGGCCAGGATCGCCGACACGGTCAGCGACACGCTGCCGTGCCAGCTCTGGGGCAGCAGCCCCAACGGCCGGTCGAGCAGCCGCGATATCACCGGCTCGCCGATCGCACCCAGCGCCAGGCTGGACAGCGTCACGCCCAGCTGGATGGCCGAGATGAACTTGGCCGGGTTGGTCTGGAGGTCGGCCACCCGCCGCGCCCGCTTGTTGCCCTGGTCGAGCAGCTCCTGAACGCGCGTGCGACGCACCGTCACAAGGGCGTACTCGGCGGCGACGAAGAACCCGTTCGCCAGAACGATCAGCAGCACCGCGAACAGCGAGAGCGCTGTCTTCATGCCGGATTGGTACTCGGAGGCTCGTCGCTCACGCAGCCGCACTCTAGCAAGGCGACCGGTCGCATCCCGCATGGGCAGGGATGCCGGGCGCCCCGACGAAGTTCTGTAGCCGATCGAGCGGACGCATTTCGGGTTGGGGCTAACGAAGGCTTGGGTTCCTGCCGATACACCACACCGGTGGTAAACGCTGCGATCGTTGGAGTGCACGTGAGTGAACCCATTACCTGTCTGATCGTCGATGACCACGAGGTGGTGCGCGAAGGGCTGCGCCTCTCGCTGTCGCGCTCGGAGAACATCCGAGTCGTCGGCGAGGCTTCGGACGGCCAGGCGGCCGTGACCCTGGCGAAGCGGCGCAAGCCGAACGTCGTCATCCTGGATGTGCGCATGCCCGGCATGGACGGGCTGGCGGCCGCCAAGGAGATCACGTCCGAGGTGCCGGAGACCGCGGTGCTGATGTTCACCGCCTTCGCCGAGCGCAGCCTGCTGACGCGCGGCCTGGAGTCGGGCGCCAAGGGCTACATCCTGAAGGAGGCGCCGCATCAGACGATCGTGCGCGCAATCCAGAAGGTGGCCGAGGGTGATGGGTACGTCGATCCGGCGCTGATGCCCGCGTTCCTGACCAAGGAGCGCGAGAACATGCTGACGGCACGCGAGCGGGAGATCCTGCAGCTGCTGGCCGATGGCATGTCCAACGCCGACGTCGCCGCTAAGCTCTTCATCAGCCAGGAGACGGTGAAGAGCCACGTGCGCCACATCCTCTCGAAGCTCGAGGCGGACACACGCACGCATGCAGTCGCAATCGCACTCCGCACCGCAATCATCGACTAGCGAAGCCGAGCAGCGGCTCCGACAGGAGCTGATCGCTCAGGCCCGCTTCCTGGACGGACTCGTCCAAAGCCTTGGCGCGGTCTCGGCCGGCCTCGACGCGGCGGTGGTGCTCGAGCACACCGCACAGGAGGCGCAGCGGCTGTTCGCAGCGGACGCCGCCATCGTGCTGACACCCGCTGCCGGCGAGCGCACGCTGCGTCCCGCCGCCGCCGCCGGGCTTGCGCTGGGGCCGCTCGGCGATGCCGGCGTCGCCCTCGACTCGCAGTCGCTGCTGGCGCTGGCCGCGCGCGACCTCGCCCCCACCGCCGGGGAGCCGCTGGTGGTGGCAGGCGACGATCTGTGCGCGCGGCTGCGGCCGCTGTCGCTGATGGCGGTGCCGCTGGTGGTGACCGGCCGCCTGCATGCACTGCTGGTGCTGCTCGACCTCGGCTCGGGCCGCAAGTTCGGCGCCTCCGATCTGACGCAGGCCGGCCTGTTCGCCGACTTCGCCGCCAGGGCGGCCGAGAACGGCGCGCTGTTCGAGCGCGTCGAGGCGCTGCTCGCCCAGGCCCAGATCCGCGAGTCGGAACGGGCGGAGCTGTCGCGGCGGGTCGTCTCGGCCGAGCAGGAGGAGCGGCGGCGACTCTCGATGTTCCTGCACGACGGGCCGGTGCAGACGCTTTCGGGCGTGACGATGATGCTCGACGCCGCGGTCGAGGCGCTCGCGGCCGGGGACGGCGAGGGCGCGCTGCGGGTGCTGCAGACGGCACGGGCGCGCCAGCGGGCGGTGATCGGATCGGTGCGCGAGCTCTCGTTCGCACTGGAGCCGTGGACGCTGCGCGACCAGGGGTTCGAGACGGCGCTGCGCGCGATCGCGGACCGGTTCGAGGCCGATCACGACGTCACCGTCGGGCTGGACGTGGGTGACGCCGACCAGCTCAACCACGACGACCAGGTGTGCCTGTTCCAGATCATGCGCGAGGCGATGACCAACGCGCTCAAGCATGCGACTCCCTCCCGCATCGAGGTCACGGTGCAGGGTTCGCCGGCGCGTGGAATCGAGGCCCGTGTGGCCGATGACGGCAGTGGCGTGATGCGCTCCCCCGAGGACGGCATGCCCCATCACGGCGTGGCATCGATGCAGGAGCGGGCGGCGATTCTGAACGGCCGGCTCGACATCGACGCGGTGCCGGGCAAGGGCACGACGGTGCGAGTGCTGGTCGGCGCCGGCAAACTTCAGGAGGTCGAGAGTGAGTGACAGCCCCATGTTCGAGCGCGATCTGGCGCGGCTGATCGGTGCCTGCGAGGCCGGACTCGACCTGGCAGGGGTACTCTCGGCGGCCGGTGGCGCGGTGCGGGACGCCCTCTCGGCCAGCTCGGCGGCCGCATACACGGTGAGCGGAGACGGAGCGGAGCTGGCGCTGGTGTGGGGCGAGGGCCCCGAGACCCTGACGGCGCCCGGCCTGGAGCCGGTGCTGGTGGACGGACGTGCCATGCTGCCGCTGGTCAGCGCGCGCCGCAGCCTGGGCTGCATCGTGGCCGACGGGGTCGGCGACCAGGCCGGTCTCACCCGCGCCCGGATCGCGGCCGGCATCGCCGCCCAGGCGG
>JAWVEC010000086.1:0-11405 GCA_033856975.1 Gaiellales bacterium | reverse complement strand
CAGTTCTTCTGGGCGGATACGGTTATCGTGGGACTCGACGATGGCGGACTCGCTGATGATGAGCTCGAGGTGCTCGAGGGCGAAGTGGTCGCGTAGATCGCTTGTGGCCGTGCTGGCCGCCGTGGTAGCGGGCGCGGGCAACGCGGGGTTGCCGGCCGATGCCAGGATCGCGAGCCAGGGCCCGGCGGCACCGGCTCCCGCCACGGTGACGATCGTGATCGACCCTGGCCACGACCGCTACGCGAACCTCCATACCGAGCCGATCGGCCCCGGCTCGTCGATCTTCAAGATCAAGGATGGCGGCGGCACCAGCGGCGTGGTCACCCATCAGAGCGAGGCCGGCGTGAACCTGCGGATCGGGCTGCGGCTGCGCACGCTGCTGCGGGCCGCCGGCGGCATCCGGGTGGTCATGACCCGCACCACCACCTGCTGCGTCTCGATGGGCAACATCGCCCGCGCCAGGATCGCGAATCGGGCCGGTGCGGTGCTGTTCTTGCGAATCCACTCCGACGGCTCGACCGACCACAGCCAGGTCGGCATCTCCACCCTGTACCCGGCGTACCACCTCGGCTGGACGAACGACATCGCCGGTCGCAGCCTGAAGGCCGCGAAGGCGATCCAGCCGCTGCTGGTGCGCGCCCTCGGCTGGCCCGGCCGGGGGCTGGTGGCACGCGGCGACCTGACCGGGTTCAACTGGTCGAACGTGCCGGCCGTGCTGGTGGAGGTGGGCTTTCTCACCAATCCGGGAGAGGATCGCCAGCTGGCCACGTCCGCCACGGCCAACTCCGCCGCCCTGGGTCTGCGAAGCGGCGTGATCGCCTATCTCAAGGCCCAGGGCCTGCGATAACTTGACGGCACCGTAGGGGCTGCTAGGCTCGACAGGGGAATCCATAAACGCGCACCGCCGGGGCAGACGGGCGCAGGGGGAACATGAGAACACGGGGGATCGCGAGCTGGGTTGCTGTTTGCTCTGTGGCGCTGTGCGCCGGCATCACCGCCGCCGTGGCGCTGGGCGCACCACCACCGCCCCCGCCGCCGCCCACCTCGACCCCGCCGCCGACCAGCACGTCGACGCCTCCTCCCACGAGCACCTCAACGCCGCCGCCAAGCAGCTCGACCGCGCCACCGCCCACCAGCACGGCGGCGACGCACCACAAGAAGCACCACAAGAAGCACAGGCCCAACGGCGGCCAGACGACGCCGGCCACAACGCCGGTCACGCCGGCGCAGACGGGGCTGGCGACCGGGGTGACCACCGTCAAGCACGCGGCCTCCACCATCCCCCACATCGCCCTGGTGGCGTCGATCGTCGCCGGTGGCGCGATCCTGCTCTCGGCGCTGGTGCTGGCCGGGCTGCTGGCGTTCGCGCGCGGACGCCGCGGCGGTCCGCGCGGCCCCGAGGGCGGCACGATTACGATCCGCTGATGCCATGAGACGACGCCTACCCCTGATCACATTCCTGCTGGCCGCCTTCGCGGTGTCCGGCATCGCCACGGCCGGCGCCGGAGTCATCAGCCCGTTCGGCTTCCCGGGCAGTGATCCGATCGACTTCGGCAGCCACCCCGTCGGCTCGGTCTCGACCGCCACGTCGGTCACGATCACCAACAACGGCTCCGCTGACCTGATGATCGACGGGAACGGCGTCCAAGTTGGCGGGACGAACCCGGGCGCCTTCCCGCTCTCGAACGACCTCTGTTCCGGCCAGGTCGTGACCGCCGGCAACTCGTGTTCGGTCGATGTCAAGTTCGCCCCCTCCAACGGCGTCATCACCTACAACGCCACGCTGGACGTGACAGACACCGCCGACGGTGCCACCGGCTCGGTCGGCCTCACCGGTAACGGCACGGGCGCGCCCACGGCCGATCTCTCCGCCAACAACCTCTCGTTCGGCGACCAGCGGGTGGGTACGACCAGCGATCCCCCCCAGTCGATCACGCTCACCAACAACGGCAACGTCGCTCTGCACATCACCTCGATGTCGAAGGGCGGCACAGATCCCGACCGCTTTACGCTCGCGAACAACACCTGCAATGGAGCGACCGTGCTTGCTGGCGGCCAATGCTCCGTCGACGTCACCTTCACCCCGAGCGTGACCGGGGGTGCCTCGGCCAGCCTCGCGTTTACAGACGACGCTCCCAGTGGCACCCAAACGGTCGGCCTGTCGGGCATCGGGACGGTGTCCAGCGTCTCGGTTTCGCCGGTATCGCCGTTCGATTTCGGCAACCGCAAGGTCGGGACCGGCGGCTCCCAGGTGTTCACCGTCACAAACAACGGCGGGGCGAACCTGTCGATCGCGGCCGGCGGCGTCACCGTCAGCGGCGCCGGCTTCTCGAAGACGAGCGACAACTGTTCTGGCGCCGTTGTTGTCCCCAACGACAACTGCACGTTTTCCGTTGGCTTCTCACCCGGCAGCGCCGGCCCGTTGTCGGGTCTGGCATCGGTCAACAGCAACGATCCCAGCAGCCCGTTCGGGGTCAGCCTGTCGGGCAACGGCACCGTGCCGGTGGCCACTCCTTCGCCGCCGACCAGCTTTGCGACCACGATCGGCAACCCGCAAACAAAGACGATCACGCTCACCAACACCGGCCAGGCCGACCTGGTCGTTCAGAGCGCGACGCTGATCGGCGACGCGACATTCACCAAGACCATCACCGGATCGCCGTGTGGCGGCGCCACGCTGGCGCCGGGCGGGCACTGCACGGTGGACATCAATTTCCTGCCCACCACCACCGCCGCGCAGAATGCGACGCTCACGTTCAAGGACGACGACAACAGCACCCCAAACAGCGTCCAGGGCGTCTCCCTGACCGGCACCGTGCTGATTCCCGGCATCCGCAGCGACCCGGCCAGCCTCAGCTTCGAGTCGCTGGCGGTGGGGGCGATCAGCCCCGCGAGCTCGGTCACGATCACCAACACGGGGGGTGCCGATCTGCGCATTTCGTCGCTCGCAATCGGGGGCGCCAACTACAAGAGCTTCCGGTTCGGGGTCCAGACCTGCACGTCGGCCCCGATCGCGGCCGGAAGCAGCTGCACCGTGAACGTGCGCTTCACTCCCACCAACCTGGGCGCGCGCGTGGCCACGGTGCTGGTGCGAAGCGACGCCGGCGCGTCGACCAGCACGCTCAGCGTCGCGGTGACCGGGGTCGGCGTGCGTCCACCGCCGGTGATCGGACTGCGCGGGGCGGCCGGCTGCATCGACACTCGCCTCAGCTGGGCGAACCCGGACGCGGCCGGGCTGATCCGCGTGCAGGTGGTGCGAAACAGCGCCCACGCACCCCGCGGGCCGTTCGACGGCGTGATCATGAAGCACACCAGCGGCGCCCTGGCGGACAACAGCGTCAGCCGGCTCCGCACGTATTACTACGCGGTGTACGCCGTCTACCTGTCGTTCGACCACAGCCGCCAGGTGTACTCGACCGGTGCCGCCGCGCGGCTGCACACCGGCCGGGTCTGCAAGCCTCGAAACGGCGCGGTGATCGCGGACCTGTCACCCGCCGTGGACTGGACGGCCTACCCCGGCGCCCGCTCCTACGCCTACATCCTGCAGCGGCAAGGTCACACGATCCTGGTGCGCTATCCCAAGCAGAGCGCGACGACGCTGCCCCGCAGCTGGACGTTCAACGGCCAGTCGAAGAGCATCCAGAGCGGCGGCGTGTACTCGTTCTACCTGTACACGTACACGGCCGCCCGGCCGAGGGGCTTCCTGATCGGGCTGACGGTGTTCACCGAGCGTTAGATGCCTTGTTCACGGCACGAGGTAGCCGAGCGCGACGTAGCCGAACGCCAGCACCTGCACCACCGGCGCGAACACGACGAATGCCCGATGCAGCGCGGGTCTGCGCAGACCGAGCTCGGCCAGCGCGAAGAACAGAGGGAACGCCAGCAGCCCGAAGCGGCCGGATGACTGCAGCACGCCGGCCAGCAGCGGCAGCGCGAAGATGCCGCCCACGTAGGCGACATCCTCGGCACGATGACCGGCAAACAGCGGCAGGCGCAGGATCGGCACCAGCAGCGCCAGGTAGATGATCACGGTCAGCGCGCTCAAGAGGTGGATCGCGCGGCCGGTCTGGGCGAACTGCCAGAACTCCTCGCCCAGCGCCAGCGGCGGGAAGCTGGCGTGGCCACCCCAGCGGCCCTGCGCGTGCACGAACGCCAGCGGATCACCGACGGCGTGACGCAGCCAGGCCATCTGCAGGCCGAGTCCGATCGCCGGCGCGGCGGCCACCAGCCACGAGCCGGCCGTCCGCCGCCGCCACGCCACCACCGCCAGCGGCAGGATCAGCGCCAGACCGCTCACTCGCGTCAGCCCGGCCAGCACGCCCAGCGCGAACGCGGGTGCGTCGCGGCGGCGATCGCTGAACACGAACAGCCATACCGCCAGCGCCAGAAACAGGCCCTCGCTGTAGGCCAGGCCGAGCGCGAAGCCGTACGGCGAGAGGACGAGGTAGAGGATCGCCCGCCAGGCGTGCGCCTGCGACAGCCGGTCTCGGCCCAGCACGTACATGCCGCACAGCGCGGCCAGCACTGCGAGGTTCGCGACGGCCAGCGAGGCGATCGCGTCGCCCAGGCCGGTGACCGCCTCCAGGCCCCGGATCATGACCGGATAGAGGGGGAAGAAGGCCACCCGCGCGCCGCTCCCATAGCCGAGGTGGGCGATCCGGATGTAGTACACGGAGTCCCACCCGGTCAGCGCCGTCCAGGGCTGTTGCTGCCAGCTCTCGAGCGCACGGTGCCAGCCGAGCCGCGTCGAGAGCAGCCAGCCCAGCACCAGGATCGCGACGCGGCTGGTCGACCACAGCACGAGCACACGGCGCCACATGACTGGGCATCGTGCCTTCGACCAAGCCTGCTCCGGCAGCTCGTCCCCCGACTCCACCAGCTCCCTGTTCAGCGTCGACGCTCCTGATCGCAGCGGTGGGGCGTCGCGGCGGTCGCGACGGCCCCGGCATCCCATCGAGGCGGTATCTTACGGAGGTGGCCGCCCACGGGTGGCCCGAAGGAGAGGTGGCCGAGTGGCTGAAGGCGCCCGCCTGCTAAGTGGGTCTGGGGGGTAAACCTCCAGCGAGGGTTCGAATCCCTCCCTCTCCGTTTGGCCGATGCGCTCACCCGGGAGCAATCTGCGATTCACGCAGATTCCGGACGCTGCCCGGCGGTGAGATTTGCCGCTGGCCGCGGTCATAGGCAGAAGCTGTGCACGACACACCCGTGATCGGAGGACCGTGATGCGAAAGGTCAAGCTGGCGATGTACGTCTCACTCGACGGAGTGGTCGAGGAGCCCGCCTGGACGATGCCGTTCTGGGACGATCAGCTCTCGTCGCTTCAGAACGACTACCTGCTCTCGAGCGACGCGCTGCTTCTGGGCCGGGTCACGTATGAGGGCTTTGCGGCCGCCTGGCCGACGATGGAGGACACCGGCGACTTCGGGGAGAAGATGAACTCCATGCCCAAGTTCGTCGCCTCGCGCACGCTCAAGGACGCGGAGTGGAACGCCACCATCATGCAGGGCGAGGTGTCGGCCGCCGTCGCCGCGCTGAAGGACGAGCCCGGCCAGGATCTGCTGATCTACGGCAGCGGCCAGCTCGTCGACGAGCTGACCCACCACAACCTGATCGACGAGTACCGGCTGATGGTGCACCCCGTCGTCGTGGCATCGGGGAAGCGCCTGTTCACCGACGCCGGCCAGATCACGTTGCAGCTGGCCGACACCGTCACCACAGAGACCGGCGTCGTGGTCGCCACATACACCGCCTAGGGGAATCAGGCCGCTGCTGCGAACGCGCTGTCGATGGACGGCGTGCGGTAGCCGTCCTCGCGCCACATGATCGGGAAGAAGGCCTCGTCCAGCTCCAGCTCCCCCGGCCGCTTGTAGCGGCTGTAGACCGGGTGCACGTTGATCGGGTGCCAGCGGCTGCGGGTGGTCATCATGTGGCTGATGATCGCCCGCCGCTCACGGTCGGCGCGCTCGCTGGGCGGCGAGCCGTGCCACGTCAGGCCGGCGTGGAAGGCGGCGCCACCGGCCGGCACCTCGATCGGCACCCACTCCACCGCTTCCATCCGCTCGGCCGGGCAGACCTCCTTCATAAACCCCGTCCAGTCGTCCGGCGCATGAAACTGGCCGCCCATGCCGAAGTCGCCCCACAGGTGCGACCCACGGGCGTAGTAGATGGTGCCGGTGTCGGCATGCGTCTCGCCCAGCGCCATCCAGCAGCTGGTCAGATTCATGGGATCGAAGCTGCCCTGATAGGTCGCGTCCTGGTGGGCGAGCAACGCCTTGCCGTTGGCCGGCTTCCAGACGGCGTTGTCGATGAACAGGCGCATCCCCGGCTCGCCCTCGAGCTTGGCCGCGAACTCGGCGTTGCGGGCGGCAAGCGTGGTGGCTGCGATCGTGCGGTCGGCCTTCCACAGGTTGCACATCTGGCGCGTCTTGTCCGGCGGCGTCACGCCCGGCTGGTAGTTGACCTCGTCCGGCATGACGCCGGTCTCCCACTCGTGCGCGAAGCAGCGATCGAAGTGCTCGAGCACCCGCGCCACCTCGTCGGCGGGCAGGAACTCCTCAACCACCACGAATCCGTCGCGGGCGTAGGACTCGATCTGTGCGGGTGTCGGCTCCAAGGTTGGCACCATGCGCTTTCTATCACTCGGCCGAGCCCGCCGGGGGCGCCTGTCGCTCACCGCCGAAGTCGATGAAGCTCGACAGATACGCGGTCAGCACGCCGAAGCCGGTCAGCATCTCGATCATGGTCGCTGCCCGCGCCCCCCGTGAGTGGGCGAGGATGTCGCCCGGCGGTGAGATCAGCGCGGTCGAGACGGCGTAGTAGAAGAAGTCGGCGAAGCGCGGCGCCGAGCCGAGCCCGCGAAACGCGTCGCCCGGGTGGATCGACCACAGCGCCAGGTACACGAACGTCCAGAACAGGAAGAACAGCAACGCCAGCAGCGGCAGCCCGATCCGGCGCAGCTGCAGCACGGCCGCATCGGCCATCCGCTGCGACTGCGAGAAGAAGGGCAGACGCTCCGACAGCCGGCGGGCCGCTCCCACGAACACCGCCGCCCCGGCCAGCACCGCGAGCGCACCCGCGGTCGAGATCCAGCCCGCCGAGTTGGGCGAGAGCCGGGGCCGCAGCATCTCGACCGCGATGATGAACCCGCACAGCACCAGCAGGCGCATCGCGCCCGCACTCAGCCACCCCGGACGGGCGGCGAGCAGGTTCGGATCGAGGCGGCGGGCGGGCAGGCGCACGCAGTCACCGTAGCGGCCGCCGCCGACGTCATTCGGTAGGGAGAGACGGCATGTAGCTCTCCTGCTCCAGCCAGTGGCCGCCGTCGATGGTGAAGTTCGCGCCGGTCACGTACGAGGCGAACGGCGAGCAGAGCGCGGTCGTCCACCACGCGATCTCCTGCACCGTCGCCAGCCGCCCGGCGGGCACGGTGCGCTCGACCCGGGCGCGGTCATCGGCGGACGGCCACAGGGCCTGGCCGGCGCCCTCGGTGTCGGTCGGGCCTGGGCAGATCGTGTTCAACCGCACGCCGTGCGGCGCCCACTCCACGGCCAGCGTCTTGGTCATCGCCAGCAGGCCGGCCTTGGCCGCCGCCGAGTGCACGGTGCCCGGGCCTCCCGTCCAGGCGTAGCTGGCGATCACCGACAGGATCGCGCCGCCACCGCCCTGGGCGATCATCTGGCGACCGGCCGCACGGGTGCACAGGAAGCCGCCGTCGAGCACGATCGAGACCACCGCCCGCCAGCCGTTGGGGGACAGATCCTCGCCCCGCACCACGAAGTTACCGGCCGCGTTGTTGATCAGCACGTCGACGCGGCCATACCGCTCAACCGCCGCCGCCACCATCGCCTCGACCTGGTCGGGATCGCGCACGTCGGTCGGCTGGGCGGCCGCCGCGCCGCCCGCCGCCTCGATCATCGCAACCGTCTCGTCCAGCGGCTCGGGCCGGCGGCCGGCCACCACCACCGACGCTCCCAGGCGCGCGAACTCGGTCGCCATCGCGCGACCCATGCCGCTGCCGCCGCCGGTGACCAGGGCGACCTTGCCGTCGTAACAGCCATCAACCAGCATCGACGCCTCCTTGGGCGGGAATCACGCGCGCATCCAGCCCGAGCGCGCCGTCCGGGGTGACCAGCAGAGGATTGAGGTCGATCTCGGCGATGTCGGGCCGGGCCGCGGCCAGCCGTGACACCGCGACCAGCGCATCCGCGGCCGCGGCCAGATCGACCGGCGCCCGTCCCCGCGCCCCCTCCAGCAGCGGCGCCGCGCTCAGCGATCGGATCAGCCGCAGCGCCTGCCCGTGATCGACCGGCGCCAGGGCGACCTGCTTCTCGGCCATCAGCTCTGCGAACACGCCGCCGATGCCGACCATTACGACTGGTCCAAACCGCAGGTCGCGCTTGATGCCGATGATCAGCTCGACGCCCTCCGACAGCGGCGCCATCGCCTCGACCGAGCACTCCGGCGGCACCAGCCGCTGCTGCATGTCGCCCCACTCCCAGGCCAGCGCCTCCGCGTCGGCGATGCCGACCTTGACGCCGTCCGCGTCCGACTTGTGCAGCATTCCGAGCGCCTTCAGCACCACCGGATAGCCAACCTCGTCGGCGGCTTGCAACGCCTCCTGCTCGCTCTCCACCCGCCGCGCTTCGACGAACGGGACGCCGGCCGCGGCCAGCAGCTCACGCGAGCCGAAGTACGAGTCATCGATCGGCCCGGTCGCGGCGGAGGGCAGCTCCCCGACCCGCTCGGCCGGCACGGACAGCAGCGCGGCCAGGCCGGTGACGGCGGCCTCGATGGTGGCATACACGGGCACCCCGCCGTCCCGCAGCGCGACGTTGGGCGGCGCGTCGTGGTACATCGACTGCGCCACCAGCGGCCGGCCGCTCTCCGCCACGGCCCGAGCGATCTCGCGCCCCACCTCGGTCTCCTGCTCGGCGAACTCGTGCGAGTACTGGCTGTAGCCGCCGAAGTAGCCGGTCATCAGCACGCCGTCCAGCTCGCCGGCCTCGAGCAGCGTGCGGGCGGTGCGCGCGTAGTTCATGAAGTCCTCCTCACCGCCGCCGGCCAGGTCGACCGGGTTGCGGGTGGCGGCGGTGGACGGCAGCGGCGCGGCCAGCGCGTCGGAGAGCTGGTCGGACAGCTCGGGCAGCTCGAGACCGGCGGCGGCGGCCACGTCGCACGCGATCGCGCCGTGCCCACCGCCGTCGCCCAGCACCGCCACCCGCCGGCCGGCCAGCCGCCGCGGCTGGAGCAGCGCCTGCGCCAGGTCGACCATCTGCGATGGAGTCGAGACGAGGTGGGCACCGGCCGCGCGGCAGGCCGCCTCGACCACGTCCAGCGTGCTGACCATCGCCCCGGTGTGCGACATCGCGGCCCGCTCGCTGGCGTCGCTGCGCCCCACCGTCAGCAGCACCAGCGGCTTGCCCGCGGCAGCGGTCGCCTCGACGAAGGCGCGGCCGTCGCGGAAGTCCTCGACGTAGACAGCGATCAGGCGGGTCGGCTCGTGCTCGGCGTACGAGCCGACCATCTCGGCCAGGTCGAGGTCGGCCTGGTTGCCGATCGAGGCGAAGCGCGAATAACCCAGCCCGTAGCGCCGCGAGAGCATGCCCAGCTCGAGCGCGAGGTTGCCGCTCTGCGAGATCAGGCCGATCGAGCCGGGCGGAAACTCGTTCGATGCCAGGCCGAGATCGCTGGAGGCGTCGAACACGCCCAGGCAGTTGGGGCCCAGCAGCATCGCGCCCGCCGATCGCACCCGCTCCACCAGCTCTCGCTCGCGCCGGACGGCGTCGCCGCCCGCCTCGCCAAGCCCGGCCGTGATGCCGACCAGCGCCCGTGCGCCGACCGCGAGCGAGTCGTCGACCGCCTGCTCGAATCCGGCCGCCGGCACCGCAATCACGACCAGCTCAGGCACCTCCGGGAGCTCCGCGACAGAGGTGTAGGCGCGCTGGCCCAGCACCTCGCCGCCGTTTCGGTTGATCAGGTACACCGGCCGCCGGTGCGCACCCTGCAGAGCGCCTCGGGCCAGCCAGTTGCCCCACTTGGCGGGATCGTCGGACGCGCCCAGGATGGCAACGGAGCGGGGGTCGAACAGAGGCTGAAGGTCGCGATGCATGGCGCAGTCAGTGTGACAGAGGCGGAGCGGCGGGCTCGTCCGCATCCGCTCCACCTAAGCATGGCGGGCGACGCTACCAGATGCGACTGACGAGTCAGTCAGCAACCGGCACGGTCAGGTCGCAGCCGGTGGCGGCGCGCGCGTAGGCGACGATCAGCCGCTCCGCCTCGGCCAGGTCGATGGTCGGGTTGCCGGCCAGCACGTGCAGGCCGTATGCGTCCTCGAGGGCGACGATGTTGCGGCCGATCGTGGCCGTGTCGTCACTGAGCGTGAAGTACCCCTGCCCCACACCCGCCTCGAGGATCACCTGGTAGAGGGCGACCTGGCGCTCGAAGAACGAGATCGACAGCGCCGCGTACAGCGTGCTCTTGCCGACCAGCGCGTCCATCTCGTACAGCGTCCGCACGGTCTCGTCGTCGGGGCCCGTGGGCAGGCCGCTGCGCACGGCGGCCAGCATCCGCAGCCGCGGGTCGGTGATCGACTCGAGCGCGGTGGTGCGGGCGTCGCAGAAGCGCTCTCCGGCGGTGCGATGCACCTCCACCAGCAGCGCGTCGACGTCCGGGTAGTAGTACAGCACGGCCCCCGGGGTGACTCCGGCCTGCTCGGCGATGTCCTTCAGACGCACCGCTCCCGCGCCGCGGGCGATGATGGCGCGACCGGCCGCCTCGGTCAGCTGCCGGCGGCGTACGGTCTGGTTCTTTGGCCGTGCCATGGTTCGATATTCGTACCGATGAACGTCAGGGAATGCAAGCCTTTCGGCATGGAAACTTGACGTGGGAGCCATCGATTGATTCAATCGCGCCGCAAGGCATGCGGGCGCGGGATGCAACCCCACGTAATCCGCATCCTTGACATGGGCGGCTAAATCGTTACAGTCGCACTTCACACTGAAGTTTGACTGGCCAGTCAGTCAGGGATGGAGGGAACGGATGCACCCCAAGGAACGGCGCTTTGCCGCCACTCGACGAGACTTCCTCAAGCGCACCGGAGGTGCCGCGTTCGCTCTGTCCGCAGCGGGGCTGCTCGAGGCATGCAGCAACAGCACCACCGCCGGGCAGCAGAACACCGGTTCGAACGGCCAGCTGGTCGGGCCGGGTGGATTGCCGCTGGCCAGGGCCAACGGATCTCCGGTCACCCTTCCCCGGTGGGAGGACCCGATCGCGTCCGGCCTCGAGCCGGAGACCGGTGGCGACTTCACCGTCTTCAACTATCCGTACTACATCTACGGCAAGCTGCTGAAGGAGTTCGGCCAGAAGTACAACGTGACGGTCAAGGTGACGCCGTTCGACGACATCAA
>JAWVEC010000085.1:0-7215 GCA_033856975.1 Gaiellales bacterium | reverse complement strand
GGCTTCGCAGGCATGGAGCAGCTGCGGCGCCAGTTCCGGAACGCCGAGTGATCGAGGCCTTCGCCGCTCACCTGCCGGTGCGGATCCGCTTCGGCGAGGGGGTGACGGCACTGATACCGGAGCTGGTCGCCGGCCGCCGGGCGCTGGCTCTGGTCGAGCAGCCGGTGCTTGCGATCCCGGCGGTCGCGGCGGCCGTCGCCGGCCTGGAGGTGTTCTGCAAGCCGCCCGGCGAGCCCACGTTCGCCACCATCGAGGAGGCCGCGCAGCGGGTGTCCGAGGCGCGTCCCGAGGTGATCGTCGCGATCGGCGGCGGCTCGGCGCTCGATCTGGCCAAGGCGGCGCGGTTGGTGGCCGGGCAAGGCGAACCGTTTCGCCGCTTCGTCGCCGGCGAGGTCGCGGTGCGCCCGCCGCAGGTGGATCTGATCACGGTGCCGACGACGTCGGGCACCGGCAGCGAGGTCTCCGGCGGTGCGGTTGTGACCGACAGCGAGGGGAAGCGCAAGCTGGGCGCCGCCCACCCCTTGATGCGGGCGCAGGACGCCCTGGTCGACCCGCTGCTGACGCTCGGATTGCCTTCAGAGGCGACGGCGTGGACGGGCGCCGACGCGCTCGCCCAGGCGATCGGCGCGGTGATCGTCTCCAACGGCAACGTGCTCTCGGTGGCGATCGGGCTGGAGTCATGCCGGCACATCGCAGCCGGGCTGGCGGCGGCGGTTGCCGATGGCGGCAACCGCGACGCGCGTGCCGAGATGAGCTTGGGCAGCCTGCTGGCCGGGCTGGCAATGAACCTGTCAGACAGCGGCGCCGACCATGCGCTGGGCCACTCGATCGGCGCCACGCTTGGGCTGCCGCACGGGCTGACGGTCGGCCTGATGCTGGCCGAGACGCTCGAGGTGAACCGGCCGCAGTGCGCGGACCGGCTGGAGCGGGTGGCGGACGCGCTGGACGAGCCGGAGGACGGCTCGGGAGATGGGTCGCGCGCGATCCGGGCCGTGCGCCGCCTGTTGGCCGAGATCGGCCTGCCGACGCTGCGAGAGGTGGGCGTGGAGGAGTCGCACCTCGAGCGGCTGGTCGAGCTCTCGCTGGCCGACTACTGCCTGACCGTGAACCCGCGGGTGTGGACCGAGGCGGATGTGCGGCGTGCGTACGCCGACGCGCTGGCGCTCGACCTGCGGCAGTAGCTGGACGCTACATCTCGACCTGGATCTCGCCGTCCTGCTCGCGGACCCTGTAGGTCTCCAGCGAGGCCACGGCTGGGCCGACCAGCGCCTCGCCGGTTCGGATGTCGAATACGGCGCCATGGCAGTAGCACTCGACCCGGCGCTCGGTCAGCTGGCCTTCGGCCAGCGGGCACTCCTCGTGCGTGCACCAGCCCTCGAACGCGTACAGGCCGTCCTCGGCCCGCGCGATTACGAGCGGCTCGCCGCGGTTGTCAACCTCGATCATCTCGCCCACGGCGAGCTGGTCGCCGGTGGCGACCGTCGTCCACTCGGCCACGGTCAGTCCCACCTCGCGTGCAGCGCCAGCGGCGCGCGAAACTCCCAGCCCGAGAGCTCGACCGGGTGCTGCGGATCGAGCCGCAGCCGCGGCAGCCGGTCGATCAAGAGCTGGAGCGGCAGCCGCACCTCGTGGCGGGCCAGCGGCGCTCCCGCGCAGTGGTGCGCGCCCAGCCCGAATCCGGCGTGGGCGCCGCGCCGGTGGATGTCGAACCGGGCCGGCTCGTCCCAGTGCCGCTCATCCTGGTTGGCGGACGCCAGCACCGCCGCCACCACCGTCCCCGGCTCGAGCGTGACGCCGGCGATCTCGGTGCGCTCCGTCACCTGCCGCGTCTGCGTGCCGACCGGCGAGTGCCAGCGAAGCGCCTCCTCGACCGCCGCCGGCAAGAGCGCCGGATCCGCGCGCAGCTCGGCCAGCGCCTCGGGGTGCGTGAGCAGCGCCCACAGCGTGATGCCGAGCGCGTGGCCCGGCTCCTGCATGCCGCCGAGCAGGATCAGCTTCAGGTTCGACAACACCTCAGCCTTCGAGAGGCGGTCGCCGCTCGGCGGCTCGACGTGCAGCATCTGCGACAGCACGCTCTCGTCGGGTTGCCGCTCAAGCCGGTCGAGCAGCGGCATCACGAGCGCGTCGACCTCGGCGCTTGCGGCATCGGCGATCGCCTGCTTCTCGGGGTCGCTCTCGAAGTTCGCCCCGCCCAGCGCCAGCGCGCCGAACCAGCGCCGAAGCGTGTCGGCATCGACGTCTGCCAGCCCCATCACGGCCCCCAATGACAGCACCGAGACCGGCTCGCAGAACGCCTCCATCAGCTCCCCGCCGCCGGCATCCAGCATCGCCGCCAGGTGCCGCTCGGCGATCGGCGATATGACGGCGGGTGCGTACCGCTCGACCTCGCGCGGGCGCATCGCGGGGTCGATGGTGGCGCGGATCCGCTTCTGCCGCTCGCCGTCCAGCGTCAGCATGTTCTGGCCGAGCGTACGGGTGAGCGGAGAGGAGGCGACGTCGGCCGTGAACAGCTCGGGGTGGCGGGCGACGTGCTGCACGTCGTCCCAGCGCGTGACCAGGGTCAGCGCAACGGCCGGGATGTGACAGACCGGCGCTTCGGCTCGCAGCCGGGCGTAGATCGGGTACGGGTCGCGCTCCAAGTCCTCGACCGTGACCGACTCGGCGAAGGTCGGGATCTCGCTCACAGGTGGTGGGTGTACTCGCGAAACTCCCAGTCGGTGACCCACTTCTTGCACCGCTCGAGCTCCGCTGCCTTGATCGTCAGGAAGGTGCCGACCAGCTCCTCGCCCATCGCCTGTTTGATCACCTCGTCGCTGTCGAGCGCCTCGATGGCGGCGTCGAACGTGCGCGGCAGCGGCGTGCACAGCTCGGCCGCGGGCTGCTCGTAGATCAGGCCCTCGAACGGCTCCGGCGGCTCCAGCTTGCGGCGGATGCCGTCCATGCCCGCGAACAGCGCGGCGGCCGTTGCCAGGTAGGGATTGGACGAGCCGTCGCCCAGCCGAAGCTCGATCCGGGTCGCCTTTCCCCGCTCGCGCGGCACCCGCGCCATGCATAGCCGGTTGTCGTGCCCCCAGCTGACCAGCGTCGGCACGAGCGCCTCCTCGGTGATGCGGTGATACGCGTTGACCGTCGGGTTGAAGAACGCCATCAGCGCCGGGCCATGCTCGAGGATGCCGGCCAGGAAGTGATGCGCGACCGGCGAGAGGCCCTCCGGCCCGTCGCCGTTCAGCAGGTTGGCGCCCGACTCGTCTCCCAGTGAGAGGTGGAGGTGAAAGCCCGAGCCCTCGTCGTCGTTGAACGGCTTGCCGATGAAGGTCGCCAGCAGCCCGTTCACGGCCGACATCTCCTTCACCGTGGTCTTGAACAGGAAGGCGCGATCGGCGGCGTCGAGGGCGTCGGAGTGGCGCAGGTTGATCTCGTACTGCGAGCGGCCGAACTCGTGGTTGGCAGCGTAGGCGCCCAGCCCCAGATCGGCGCATGCGTGCATCATCTGGCGCAGCAGGCCGCGCGGATCGGCAACCGCGCCCACCGTGTAGACGTGGCTGTCGTTGTCGACGTAGCGCCGGTAGCCGTTGGTCGCGTCAGGATCGGCAACGCAGAGGTAGAACTCGAGCTCCGGCCCCATCACCGGCACCAGCCCCTCGGCGGTGTACTCGGCCACAGCGCGCTTGAGCACGGCCCGCGAGTCGACGCCGTAGGGCGAGCCGTCCATTCGCTCGAGGTCGGCGATGCACCAGGCCACCTCGTCGTCCCAGGGAATGCGGGCGATCGTGCCGACGTCGGGGCGGGCAACGATGTCCTGGAAGCCGTGCTCGAAGCCGGCCACCACGTTGTGGCGCAGGTCGACGGTCATGATCGCCTCGCAGTGGGCGGCACCGTCGTCCACCAGGTGCTGGAAGAACGAGGCCGGGAACTCCTTGCCGCGGCAGATGCCGTGCAGGTCGGGGTAGCAGATGCGGACGGTCGTCACGCCCTGCTGCTCGAGCTCGGCCAGCTTGCTGTCCGCCATCTACCGCCCTTTCGGTCGTTGCATACTTAGTCTCTCACGTGGTGACGCGCACCGGCATCGACTTGTAGGCGTTGGTGAAGTTCGACTCGACCCGGCGGGCGGGCGCGGTCGCTGCGACCGTTGTCACCCGAGGCAGCAGCCGCTCGAACAGGATCCGCGTCTCCAGCTTGGCCAGGTGCGCGCCGAGGCAGAAGTGGGGGCCGCCGCGGCCGAAGGTGATGTGGTTGTTGGGGTTGCGCCGGATGTCGAAGCTGAGCGGGTCGGGGAACTGGCGCTCGTCGAAGTTGCCCGAGATCAGCCACACCACGACCTTGTCGCCGGCGGCGATCCGCGTCCCGTGCAGCTCCACGTCGCAGGTCGCCGTGCGCCGGAAGTGGATCACCGGCGACGCCCAGCGCATGATCTCGTCCACCGCCGTCGACAGCAGCGCCGGATCGTCGCGCAGCTGGCCCATCACGTCGGGGCGCTCGATCATCGCCTGCATGCCGTGGGCGATCGACTGGCGCGTCGTCTCGTTGCCGGCCACCACCAGCAGCAGGAACATGGTGTCGAACTCCTGCTCGGTCAGCCGACGTCCCTCCTCGTCCTCCCAGGTGACCAGCTTCGAGACGAGGTCGTCCTTGGGGTCGTCTCGGCGGATGGCGGCGATCTCGTGTCCGTACCTGAACAGCTCCATCGCGTACGGGCTACGGAAGGGGTAGAGGCGGTACTCGGCGCTCTCCGGGCTGGCCGGATGCAGGCCGCCCATGTCGGGATCGGTGTTGCCGATCATCTTGTCGCCCCATTCGATCAGCCGCTCGTCGTCGCTCAGCGGCACGCCCAGGATCCGGCACAGCACCTGGATCGGCAGCTGCTTGGCGACCTTCTCGATGAAGTCGAACTCACCCAGGGGTAGCGCCTCGTCCAGGATCCGGTCGGTCAGCTCGCGCAGCAGATCCTCGTAGGCCGCCACCGCCCGCGGCGTGAAGCCCTTGTTGACGATCGCGCGCAGGCTGCTGTGCTTGGGCGGGTCGGTGTCGAGCATCGACTTGCGTGCATCGATCTGGTCGGGGTCGAGATCCTCCAGCGCGGTCGCTCCGGTCTCGGACGAGAAGCTACGCCAATCCTTCATCACGGCGACGATGTCGTCATAGCGCGTGATGCACCAGAAGCCCTTGCCGTGCTCCCAGTCGTACCAGTGCAGCGGCGCCTCGTCGCGCATCAACGCGAACGTCTCGTGGGGGACGCGCTCGGCGAAGGCGTCGTTGTCGAGGTGGATGTCGGCGAGGGTGAGGCTCACTTACGTGGTGCTCCCATCGAGGATCTGCAGGGTCTTCAGATCGGAGTAGAAGTCCAAAGCGTAGTCGCCGCCCTCCCGGCCGATGCCGCTGATGCCCACGCCGCCGAAGGGCGCCGTCAGGTCGCGCACCAGGAAGCAGTTGACCCACACCGTGCCCGCCCGCACGGCGCTGCCAACCCGCTCCGCCCGCTCCTGGGAGCCGGTGTAGATGATCGCCGAGAGGCCGTACTCGGTCGAGTTGGCGAGCGCGACGGCCTCTGCCTCGTCGCGGAAGGTCTGGAACGTCAGCACCGGGCCGAACACCTCGCGCTGCACGATCTCGGACTCGTTCGAGCGCGGCTCGATCAGCGTCGGCTCATACCACAGGCCACCGATCTCGGCCCGCCGGCCGCCCCGCACGATGCGATCGCCGTTGGCCCGCGCGCGCTCGACGAAGCCCTCGACTCGGGCAAGATGGTCGGGATGGATCAGCGGCGAGATGGTGGTGACGTCGTGGCGCGGATCGCCCAGCACCTGGGCATCGACCCCGGCGTGGAATCGCTCCAGGAAGGCGTCGCGGATCGACTCCTCGACCAGCAGCCGGGTACCCGCGAGGCAGACCTGGCCTGCATCGTCGTACTGGCCCGAGGCCTTGGCCGCGGCCGCGTCGAGGTCTGAGTCGGCGAACACGATCAGCGGCCCCTTGCCACCCAGCTCGGCGGTGAAGGGGACGATGTTGGCGGCCGCAGCGGTGCCGATCAGGCGCCCCGTCTCGGGCGAGCCGGTAAAGCTGATCCGGCGCAGGCCGGGATGCGTAACCAGCGCCGCTCCGGCCTCCTCGCCGATCCCCTGGACGACGTTGAACACACCCGCCGGCAGCCCCGCCTCGTCGGTCAGGTCGGCCAGCAGCGAGCACGACAGCGGCGCCCACTCGGGCGGCTTCAGCACGACCGTGCAGCCGGCCGCCAGCCCCGGCGCGGTCTTCCAGGTGGAGAGCATGAAGGGCGCGTTCCAGGGCGTGATCACCGCGGCCGGTCCGCTGGGCATGCGCAGCACGCGGTTTCGGGTGTTGTTGGAGCTCCACTCCCGCGGCCGGTACGCCTCCGCCAGGTCGGCGTAGGCGCGGTAGTTGCGGGCGCCGCGGCCGATGACCCGCGCCCGCAGCGAGCGCTCCAGCATCGCCATGTCGAGACACTCGACGGTCGCGATCCGCTCGACGTTGTCGTCGATCAGGTCGGCGAGCCGGCGCAGGTGCTGGGCGCGTCCCTCAGCTCCCAGGCCGGCCCAGCCCGGGAACGCCCGCCGCGCGGCGTCGACGGCCAGCGCGACCTCGCGCGGCCCGCCCCGGGCGACGTGCGCCAGCACGCTCTGGTCGATGGGGCTGATGTCCTCGAACGTCTCGTCGCCTGGCACGCGGCGGCCGTCGATGAAGTGGTCGGGCGAGACGTCGATGCCGGCGATCGTGGTCACGTCTGTTCGCGCACCGTCTCCAGGTCGTCCACCGTGTAGGCGAACTGGAACCGGAAGCCCTTGCCGACCCGAAGCGGCGCCAGCGCGGCATGCTCCTCGCCCGGTGCGTCGTGCAGCCGCAGCGTCGCCGCCCCCTCGTGGATGGTCGAGATCGAGCGGTCGCTGCTGCGCGCGCGCACCAGTTCGTCGACGGCGGCGTCCTGCCAGCGGCCGGCGGCGAGGCGTGGGAAGTGGCGGTGGTTGATCAGCGGTGGATCGTTGTGCGTCGGGCCGCTCTCGCTGACCCGCTCAGGGGTGACCGAGCCCTCCGCCAGCAGACGGCCGTGGGCCGTCAGGGTGCCGGCGAACACGCGTCCCTCCGCCTTGCAGTCGAGGCCGAAGCTGCGCGTCATGTGCACCTCGCCCAGCTTCTTGGGGAAGCCCTGGATCCAGCCCCGGATCAGCGCGAAGTCGCGGTCGACCCAGATGTAGGGGCAGG
>JAWVEC010000084.1:0-2955 GCA_033856975.1 Gaiellales bacterium | reverse complement strand
GGAAACAGCGAGGTCGGGCACCTCAACCTGGGCGCCGGCCGCGTCGTGCCGCAGGACCTGGTGCGGATCTCGGAGGATGTGCGCTCGGGCGGCATCCACCAAAACACGGTGCTGCTGGAGGCCTGCGCGATCGCCCGCGGCTCGGCCCTGCACCTGGTCGGCCTGGCCTCGGACGGCGGTGTGCACAGCCACGTCGAGCATCTCTTGGCGCTGATCGAGATGGCCCAGCGCGAGCGCGTGGACCACGTCCACGTGCACGCCTTCACCGACGGCCGCGACGTCTCTCCCACCAGCGGCGCTGGCTTCCTGGAACGGATCCCGCACCTGGCGACGGTCTGCGGGCGCTTCTACGGGATGGACCGCGACCACCGCTGGGATCGCACCAAGCGCGCCTACGACGCGATCGTGCACGGCGTGGGCGAGCGCAGCGACGATCCGGTGGCGGCGGTGCGGGCCGGATACGAGCGCGGCGTGACCGACGAGTTCATCGAGCCGATCGTGGTCGGCGACCCGGCGCTTGGCCGGATCGCAGCCGGCGACGCGGTGGTGTTCTTCAACTTCCGGCCCGACCGCTGCCGGCAGCTGTTCGAGACGCTGGAGGAGGCCGACTTCGAGGGCTTCGATCGCGGCCCGCAGCCGCCGCTGCCCAGCCTCGTGCAGATGACCGAGTACTCGGAGCACTTCAGTGCTCCGGTCGCCTATCCGTCCCAGCCGGTCACGGCGGTGCTGTCCCAGACGCTGGCCGCGGCCGGGGTCGCCCAGCTGCACGTGGCCGAGACCGAGAAGTACCCGCACGTGACCTACTTCTTCGACGGCGGCAGCGAGCACAAGAGCAGCGGCGAGAGCTGGCAGCTGGTCGACTCGCCGCGTGACGTGCCAACGTACGACAAGAAGCCGGCGATGAGCGCCGACGGGGTGGCCGATCTGTTCTGCGCCGGGATCGCCGGAGGCGGGTACGGATTCGGCCTGGTCAACTTCGCGAACGCCGACATGGTCGGCCACACAGGCGTGATCGCGGCGGTGGTGGAGGCGGTGGAGACGGTCGACCGCTGCCTGGGCCGCGTGATCGAGGCCGCGAACCGGGCCGGAGGCGTCTGCCTGGTGACGGCCGACCACGGAAATGCAGAGCAGATGCTGGAGCCGGACGGCCGGCCGCACACCGCTCACACGACCAATCCGGTGCCGCTGATCCTGACCGGCGCCGACGGCGCGCTGCGGGCGGGCGGGCGGCTTGCGGATATCGCACCGACCGTGCTCGATCTGCTCGGGGTCGAGCAACCCGAAGAGATGAGCGGCCGCAGCCTGCTCGAACCCACCGTGCCGTGAATCGCGATGGCCATTGGCCAATGTGGCGTAATTAACATCCTTGTGTACGCCTCCGGTGCGTGGTGTACAGTGCCTGCGGTTTTCGTAACCACCCCGACACAAATTGGCCCTGCAGCAGCCCGACCCCGACATCCTCCGGCTCGCACGACGTGGCGATGAGCGTGCCTTCGCGCTGATCGTGCGCCAGTACCAGGGGCCGCTGTTCAACTACGTGGCCCGGGTGCTGTCGGGCGATCGCGCTCTGGCCGAGGACATGTGCCAGGAGGTGTTCCTGCGCGTCTACCAGGCGCTGCCGGGCTTCGATTCGCGCTGCCAGTTCACGACCTGGCTGTTCCAGGTGGCCAAGCATCGCGTGGTCGACGAGCTGCGCGCCCGCGAGCGGCGCGGCCGGCCGTCGGTTGAGCTGGACGTGGTCGCGCACCTGCACGTGGCGGCTGTCGAGACGGAGTCGATCGACGAGATGGACGCCGTCTGGCGAGCGATCGGCGCGCTCTCGCTCGATCTCAAGATGGCGCTGCTTTTGCGCGACGTGGTCGGCCTCAGCTACGCCGAGATCGCGGAGTCGCTGGAGACGACGCTGGCGACCGTCAAGTGGCGGATCTACAAGGCTCGCGAGACGGTCGCCGCGGAGCTGGTGCGCGAGGGCTACGGCCGCTCCACCCGCCCCGCGAAACGCTTGGCCTAGCGCCCCTCGGCCAGCCGTGCCGCCAGCGTGGGCGGCAGGCCGGCGTCGATGATCGCCTTCTGCGCCCGCTCGACGGCGTACTCGACCCGCCGCCACTGCGCCGTGCGGGCGTCCAGATCGAGCACCAGGTAGGCCGCGCGCGGGTCGCTGTCCCGCGGCTGGCCGACCGATCCCGGGTTGAGCAGCCAGCGTGCATCGGCCAGCTCGATCGACCCCGGCCGCATGTGCCCGCCGGTGGCGCGTCCCTCCGGGCCGGGCGTGTAGGCCAGCGGCACGTGGCTGTGGCCGACCAGGCAGAGGTCGGCGCCCTGCACGTCCAGGCAGTGCTGGGCGGTGCGCTGGTCGATCACGTACTCCCAGACGGGATCGCGCGGGCTGGCATGGTGCATCACCACGCCGGCCCGCTCGCCGCTCGGCCGCAGGCTGCGCAGCATTTCCAGCGCCTCCTCGGACAGCACCTGCGCCGCCCAGCGGGCGGCGATGCCGGCGTCGTGCGCGAACACGTCCATGTCGACGCTGCCGTTCACGACCAGGTCGTGGTTGCCGGCCAGGCAGATCTCGGACAGCTCGATCACGGTGCGGGTACAGGCCTCGGGGTCGGCGTTGTAGCCCACCAGGTCGCCCAGGCACCACAGCTCGGCGGTGCCGTCCTGCTCGATCGCCGCAAGCACGGCCTCGAGCGCGGGCAGGTTTCCGTGCACATCGGAGATGACGGCGATTTTCACGGGATCGGTACTCTATCCAGCACGTGCGCCGCGCCCTCCTGATCGCCCCGCCGCTGGCCGCGCTGGCCGTGTGGCTGTGGACGCGGTCGCAGCTGCCCGCCGACCCGCCCGCGGTGGCCGCGACGGCCGTCTTCAGCCACGCCCAGATCGATCGCGCCCAGCACTATCGCGATCCCGGCTACCTGCTGACGCTGGCTGCGATCGCGCTGCAGCTTGCCC
>JAWVEC010000083.1:0-17067 GCA_033856975.1 Gaiellales bacterium | reverse complement strand
GCTGTTTGGGGACATCCCCGAGGCCGTGCGCCTGAAGCGGCCGCTCGCGCTCGAGCCGGCGCTGTCCGAGGCGGAGCTTTCGGCGCAGATGGCCGAGCTGGCCGAGCGCAACGTGCACGTCGGCCGCGAGCTCTCGTTCCTGGGCGCGGGCATCTACGACCACTATGTGCCGGCGGTGGTCGACACCGTGATGCAGCGGGGTGAGTTCCTGACCGCCTACACGCCGTACCAGCCGGAGATGAGCCAGGGCGTGCTGCAGGCCATCTTCGAGTACCAGACCGCGATCTGCGAGCTGACCGGGATGGACGTCAGCAACGCCTCCGGCTATGACGGTATGACGGTCGCCGCCGACGCCTGCTACGTTGCCAAGCTTGCCACCGGCCGCAGCAAGGTGGTGCTGAGCGGGGCCCTGAATCCGCAGGCCCGGCAGGTCGTGCGCACGTTCGCTCCCGGATTCGGCATGGAGGTGGTCGAGGTCGCACACCACGAAGGCGCCACCGATCCGGATCAGCTGCGGTCGGCGGCCGAAGGGGCGGCGCTGGTGATCTTCCAGCAGCCGAACTTCCTGGGCGTGCTCGAGGATGCTCCGGCGCTGGCCGAGGCCGCCAATGCGGCGGGAGCTCTGCCGGTTGCCCATGTCGATCCCATGTCGCTGGGCGTTCTGGAGGCGCCCGGCCGCTACGGCTGCGCGCTTGCCATCGGTGAGGGCCAGCCGGCCGGCAACTACCTCTCGTTCGGCGGCCCCCACTACGGCTTCCTGGCGGCGCGGATGGACTACGCGCGGCAGCTGCCGGGCAGGATCGTGGGCGAGACGTCGGATCGCGACGGGCGCCGCGGCTACGTCCTGACGCTGCAGACGCGCGAGCAGCACATCCGGCGCGAGAAGGCCACGTCCAACATCACCTCCAACCAGACGCTGCTGGCGCTGGGCGGCCTTGTCTACCTGTCGTGGCTGGGGCCGGCAGGCATCGCCGAGGTGGGAGAGCGGTCGCACGCGCTTGCCGAGCACGCCAAGCGCCGGCTCGGCCTGCCGGCGGCCTTCGACCGGCCGACCCTGCGCGAGTTCGTCGTTCGCACCGGCCGTCCCGCGCACGAGGTGATCGATGGCTGCAAGCGGCTGGGCGTGCATCCCGGCTACGCCATCGGCCGCGACTACGACGGCCTGGACGACGCGCTGATGATGGCCTTCACCGAGCGCCGCACCGTGGCCGAGATCGAACGGCTGGCAGAGGCACTGACCGAGGTGGGCGTGGAGCTGGGCACGGCATGAAGCTGATCTACGAGCGATCCCAGGCCGGCCGCCGGGCGTCCGCCGTGCCAGATCCGCAGGTCGAGACTGCCGAGGTGCCCGAGTCGCTGCGCCGCTCGCAGCCGCCGCGCCTGCCCGAGCTGGCCGAGCCCGAGCTGGTGCGCCACTTCACCGAGCTCTCGACCCGGAACTTTGGCATCGACACAGGCTTCTACCCGCTGGGCTCCTGCACCATGAAGTACAACCCGCGCGTCAACGAGCGGCTGGTGGGGCTGCCCGGCTTTCGCGACCTGCATCCCTACCAGGACGACGCCGACGCCCAGGGGGCGCTGGAGCTGATGTGGCGGCTGCAGGAGATCCTGGCCGAGGTGGTGGGCCTGGACGCGGTCACGCTGCAGCCGGCCGCCGGCTCGCAGGGGGAGCTGACGGGGCTGACCCTGATCAGCGCCTACTTCCGAGACCGCGGCGAACACGAGCAGCGGCGCGAGATCGTGATCCCCGACACCGCCCACGGCACCAACCCGGCCAGCGTCACGATGGCAGGCTATCAGGTGGTCAAGGTCAACGTTGACGCCCGAGGCAACATCGACGTGGACGACCTGCGCGGCAAGGTCGGCCCGGCCACCGCCGGGCTGATGCTGACCAACCCCTCGACGCTGGGGCTGTTCGAGGAGCGGATCGAGGAGGTGGCCGCGATCTTCCACGATGCCGGCGCGCTGCTCTACTACGACGGCGCCAACCTGAATGCGGTCTGCGGCGTTTCCCGTCCAGGCGACATGGGCTTCGACGTGCTGCACTTCAACCTCCACAAGACGTTCTCACAGCCGCACGGCGGCGGCGGGCCGGGCGCCGGCTCCGTTGCCGTGCGTGACATCCTCGAGCCGTACCTGCCCGCGCCGACCGTCGTCCGCGAAGGCGACAGCTACCGCTTCGACCATGACCGGCCGCAGTCGATCGGGCGAGTGCGCGGGTTCGGCGGGCCGTTCGGCGTGTTCGTGCGTGCCTACGCCTTCATCCGGATGTGGGGCCCCGGGCTGCGCGAGATGTCCGAGACGGCGGTGCTGAACGCCAACTACATGCTGGCGCGGCTGCGTGACGACTACGAGCTGCACTATGACCGCCACTGCATGCACGAGTTCGTGCTGTCGGCGCGCGGACTGAAGCGCGATCACGGCGTGACCGCGCTGGACGTCGCCAAGCGGCTGATGGACTACGGCTTCCACCCGCCCACCGTCTACTTCCCCCTGGTCGTGCCGGAGGCTCTGATGATCGAGCCGACCGAGACCGAGGCCAAGGAGACGCTGGACGAGTTCTGCGAGGCGATGCTGGCGATCGTGCGCGAGGCGGCCGAGTCGCCGGACCTGCTCAAGAGCGCGCCGCACACCCGGCCGGTGTCGCGCCTGGACGAGGCGGCGGCCGCAAAGCGCCTGGTTGTGAGGCACCACTTCGACCAGCCGTGACCTGCGCGCCTCGGTCCGGGCCGGGTTCCCCGGGCCGAGGGCACGGGTAGACTGATTGGCATGGGCAGCATCCGACAGCGCCTCCCGGTGGTCGAGTGCAGCGCCGACGTCGAGTGCCGGCGCTGTGGCGTCGTCTGCCAGAAGGTGATCCATCCCCAGCGATGCCTCGAGCAGGCGTGCCCGTTCCTGTACTCATACGAGGCGTTCGGACGCCGCTACACGGGCTGCACCCAGGGCATCTTCGCCGTCGCCATCGACCATGAGCACCTTGAGAACGGCAAGCGCCGCCGCCACGGCTTCGGATCGATTCGGGCCGTGCGAGATCCGCTGCCGATCTGCCCGGCCGAGATCGAGCGCGCCTACGAGAACCGCGAGGAGCCGCTGGGCTGCATCAACCCCGAGTTCCACGAGCTCCCAGCCCGCGCCGGCTTCCGTGTGATCGAGAACCGAAGCGACGGCGAGTGATCGGGATCCGCCGTCTGACCCGGATTGCGGCGGTCGTCCTGGTCGCGTGCTTTGGGATGGTCGCGCTGGCAGCCGCGCCGGCTGGGGGCGGCGGCGGCCTCACCACGAGCGCCCCACCGGCCACCTCGACGCCGCCGCTTGCGACCGCTGCGGCCGGGTTCACAATCCCGGCTGCCCCGCCCGGCCCGCGCTGGCTGATCGGGATGGTCACCCAGCCGCTGACCACGACCGCGGGCGCCGTTTCGCCGCAGACGCGGCTCGGCGGCCATACCTGGCTGCTGATCATCCGTCACCATGCCCGCTACGGCATGGCGCTGGTGCCGACCGCGGGCGTGCCGCGGCTGGCCCGCGTCGACCTGGCCAAGCTGCAGCTGCGCTGGACGCGGGTGCGGGTCGACGTCGACCTCAGCCGGCTGCGGTTGAGCGTGCTGCGCGGCCACCGGACTCTGGGCGAGTTCCCGATCGCAGCCGGCATGCCGGCCACGCCGACCCCCACCGGCCTGTTCTCGGTCACCGACCGGATCGCGTTCGACCAGGCCGGCACGTACGGCTCGTTCGCACTTGGCCTGAGCGCCCACCAGGCACATCTACAGGCCGGGTGGAAGGGGGGCGACCAGGTCGCGATCCACGGCACCGAGAGCCCGAGCTCGATCGGCTCCTATGCGAGCCTGGGCTGCGTGCGGGTCAGCGAGACCGCCCTGCGCATCCTGCGGCGGGCGGTGCCGCTGGGCGCTCCGGTTACCGTGCACACCTAAGAACTGGTTTCAGAATGCGTCGCGGCGTCTGACGGCGTCGCGCTTCAGTCGTCGCCCTCCGGCCGGCGTCGCAGGCGCTTGACCTGGCCGGTGCGCTTCTTGCCCTCGACCCGCTTGGCCTTCGCGGCCCGGCTGGGCCGGGTCGGGCGGCGGGGTGGTGGCGGCGGAGCCAGCGCCTCCCGCATCAGCTCGACGAACCGGTGCACGGCCAGCTCGCGGTTGCGAAGCTGGCTGCGTTCGTCCTGGGCGACCACGCGCACGCGGCCCTCGGCGTCCAGCCGCGCTCGCAGTCGCCGCCGCGCCCGCGCCCGCTCGCCGTCGCTGAGGCTGGGCGACCGCTCGAGGTCGAACAGCAACTCGACCTTGGTGCTGGACGTGTTGACGTGCTGGCCGCCGGGCCCGCCCGAGCGCGAGAAGCGGAACTCGAGTTCGGACAACGGCAGCGGGCCGGCCGCGCCTATCTGGAGGAGGTCACCGTCTGCCACCGTCTCACGCCCTTGCGGTTGAGACGGCGCAGCGAGGCCATCTCGGTCGCGTCCGGCCCGTGCCCGTCGGCGCCGGGCGTCTCCATCACCATCGGGAGGTGCTGCAGCGCGGGATGGCCGAGCATCACCGACAGGCCCTCGCCGATCTCACCCTGGCCGAGGTTCTCGTGGCGGTCACGGTTGGAGCCGAACGGCATCTTCGAGTCGTTCACGTGCAGGCAGCGCAGCCGGTCGAGCCCGATCTGACGGTCGACGTCGGCCAGCAGCTCGTCGATCCCTTCCGGCGTGGTGATGTCGATGCCGGACGCGAACAGATGGCAGGTGTCGAGACAGATGCCGACCCGGTCGGGCCGGCCCAACTCGTCGATGATGCCGGCCAGTTCGGCGATCGTGACTCCGATCGTGCCTTGATGGCCGGCGCTGTTTTCGAGCAGGATCCAGGCACCCTCGGCCGGCCGGTCGCCGATCACGACCTGCAGGCCGGGCACGATCTGGTGCATGGCGGCGTCCAGTCCGCGGCCCAGGTGGCTTCCGACGTGAAAGACGACGCCCTCCGCACCGATCCGGCTGGCCACCTCGACGGTGGTCGAGAGCGCCTGCACCGACCGGTGGTAGATCGTGTCATCGGTCGCGCCCAGGTTGATCAGGTAGGTGGCGTGGCAGACGACCGATTCGACCCCCACCTCGGCCCGACGCGCGTGGAAGCGGGCCACCGCCTCGTCGCTGTGGTTGGTCGGTCTCCACATGCGCGGGCTCTGGGTGAACACCTGGATGGCGTTGGCCTTCAGCGCCTCGGCACGGTCGATCGCGGTGTGGATTCCACCGGAGGATGAGATGTGGGCGCCGAGCAGCATCGGATGAGTGTAGTCAGGGCCGACCGGTAGGATCTGCGGCAATGCCCGATCGCGCCGTCCGTGTCCGCTTTCCACCATCGCCGACCGGACTGCTGCACGTCGGCAGCGCCCGCACCGCGCTGTACAACTGGCTGTTTGCCCGCCACACCGGCGGCAAGCTGGTGCTGCGTTTCGAGGACACGGATCGCGCCCGCTCGACCGATGAGGCGGTGGAGCAGGCCCTGCGGGTGCTGGAGTGGCTGGGCATCGACTGGGACGAGGGCCCCACGCGCCAGACCGAGCGCTACCAGCACTACGCCGACACCGCCCAGCGGCTGCTCGACGAGGGCAAGGCCTACCGCTGCTACTGCACACCCAAGGAGCTGGAGGCGGAGCGCGAGCAGCGCCAGAAGGCGAAGCAGCCGCTGATCTACTCGGGTCGCTGCCGGCGGCTGAGCGACGAGCAGCGGGCCGCGTTCGAGGCCGCGGGCCGGCCATCGGTGGTGCGGCTGGCGATGGACGCCGCGGGTGAGACGGTGATCGAGGACATCGTTCGCGGCACGGTGCGCTGGGACAACGCGCTGCAGGGCGACTTCATCGTGCAGCGCTCGGACGGCTCGCCGACCTACCAGTTCGCGAATCCGCTGGACGACATCGAGGCGCAGATCAGCCACGTCGTGCGAGGCGAGGATCTGCTCTCATCGACACCGCGACAGCTCGCCGTGTACCGGGCGCTGGGAGCGCTCGAACCGCTGTTCGCACACCTGCCGATGATCCTGGGGCCGGACAAGAAGCGGCTCTCGAAGCGGCACGGTGCGGTGTCGGTGGAGGAGTTCCGAGACCGCGGCTACCTGCCCGAGGCGATGCGCAACTACCTGGCGCTGATCGGCTGGAGCTTCGACGACAAGACGACGGTCATGACCACCGGCGAGCTGATCGAGCGGTTCACGCTGGAGCGGGTCAACTCGAGCCCCGGCGTGTTCGACTTCGCGAAGCTGGAGTGGCTGAACGGCGAGCACCTGCGGCTGCTCACCCCTGACCGCTTCTGCGACGAGCTGCTGCAGTACCTCGAGCGGACGGGCTCGCCCCTGGTCGCGCGGCCCGAGCGGGTGCGAGAGGTGGCGCCGATCGTGCAGGAGAAGCTGCGCGAGCTGTCGCAGTTCGACGCCTACGCGGCGTTCCTGTTCGGCCCGGTGACGTACGAGGACGAGGCGGTGGGCCGGGTGGTGGACGATCCCGACGCGCCGCGCGCGCTGGAATCGGCCCGCACCGCCCTGGAGCAGCTGGAGGAGTGGAACGCCGGCTCGATCGAGGAGGCGCTGCGGGGCGCCTGCGACGAGACCGGCCTCAAGCCGCGGGTGCTGTTCGGGCCGGTACGCGTGGCGGTGTCGGGACGCTCGGTGGCGCCCGGCCTGTTCGAGAGCCTGGCGCTGCTGGGTCGGGACGAGACGCTGGCACGGATCGCGGCGCTGGGCAGGAGATTCACGATCGAGGGGTAAAACGGGACGTGGACCCCCGATGGCCTCGATCACCACCCACACGCCACGCCCGTTCAACCTGCCGCGGCTCAGCCTGGCCGCGATCGTGCTGACGCTCGCGCTGGCGGCGGTGGTGGCGTCGGTCGTGGGCATCGCGGCCTGGACGATCCACTCCGGCCCCGGCATCACACAGGCCGATGTCAGCGCCGCCGAGAAGGCGGCGTACGGGAACGGCCGCGCCGCCGGCTATCACGACGGGCTGGTCAAGGGCCGCTCCGGCGGACGCACGGCCGGTTTCCGAGCCGGCCGCATCGAAGGCTTCGCCGCCGGCCGCACGCGCGGTCTGGCGAACGGCTTCCGCAAGGGTCACGACGCCGGCTACACCGAGGGCTACGCGGCCGGCCAGGCGGCGGCGACGCCGGTGAAGAAGAAGACGACCACCACCACCAACACGACCACGCACTAGCCAGCCTCGCAACGCCGATTGCACGGCGACGATCGGTCGTCTGTCCTGCTCTGACCCCTGCGGGTCAGACCCCGGTCGTACCGACGAAGTCCTCCGCGGTGAGGCCCCAGTCGTAGACGCGGCCCTGCCAGCGCTCGACGATGCGGCGGTAGTCGCCGCCGGCCTTGATCCGGCGAATCGACTCGTTGAACTCCTCGAGCAGGCTCGTTCCCGACGGCGTGTCTCGCACCGCCGCCGAGTAGATCCATTTCGTGATCGGCTCGCCCATCACCTCGATCTGTGAATGCCAGGGACTGTCGGCGTTCGATGCGCACCAGTGGACGATCGGCAGGTCGATCACGAAGGCGTCGTAGACGCCGTCCGCCACCGGCTGGTAGTAATCGTCGTCGTAGACTTGGCGCAGCTCGCCCGGCGTGATCGAGCAGTCGTCCAGTGCCTTGCGTGCGGCGGGATCGGCGATGATCGCGACCGTGCGTCCGTTCAGCGTGGCGGGGGTCGAGATCGACGTGTCGCCGGCTCGCCGCATCACGACCAGGCCCATGTCGAGGTAGGGCACCGAGTAGCGGATGCCGTGGTAGTCGGGCGACGGGATCAGGGCACAGAACAGGAGGTCGAACTCTCGTCGCCGCAGCCGCTTTGGGAGGTCGACCCAGGGTGCATCATCCATCTCGATGCGCACCCCCAGGTCGCGCCCGATCAGTTCCAGCAGTTCCACCTCCATGCCGACGATGCCGCCGGTCTTGGGGTGGACGAAGTTGAGGCCGCGAAAGCCGTGCCACACGCCGACGCGAAGGACGCCGCGCTTGCGAACGGCATCGAGCAGCGGAGGCTCGACCGTGACCGCTCCGTTCAGGTCGACCTCGGTCAGGTCGATGGTGCCCGCGTGACGGGCCGCCTCGGCGATCGCCGCCACGTCCTCCTGGATCCGGCCGGCCGCCGTCCTGGCCTGACGGTTCGCGACGTCGACGTCGCGCGCCCGGCCCTGGATGGTGTCGATCTCTCCCGACGCGGCCGTCCAGTCCGCCTCCGACTTCTGAAGCAGATCATCCAGCTTGGCGGTGACATCGTCGAGCCGGTCGGCCACGGCGCTGACGGCCGAAACCGTCGTTCCCGCCTCATTCTGAACCCGGCCGATGCCCGATCGCACGGCGTCGACCTGTCGCTTGGAGAGCTCTGCCAGCTTGCCCACCTCATCCGCGACCACCGCGAAGCCGCGGCCGGCTTCGCCGGCCCGGGCGGCCTCGATGCGCGCGTTCAGGCTGAGCAGGTTCGTGCGGTCGGCGATATCTTCGATCGAGGTCACGAACAGCATCATTTCGCCCACCGACGCGGCCAGCCGCGCGATCTCCTCGGCGCCCGCGGCAACCTGCTCTCGCGCCGATCCCAGCGCATCGACCGTCTCGCTGGTGGTGGCCGAGGCAGCGTCCCGGATACCGGACATGGCGACGTCCGCCTGCTGAACCGATACGACCAGGCGATCGACCGCGCGTGATATGTCACCCGAGACGTCGCGCGCCTCCGTCGCCGATGAGGAGGCACCTGCGCACGAGTCGAGGATGTGGTCGACCAGCGGCGTAACCACGTCGAGCACGCGGGTCGCCGCTCGAGCCGCGACGTCGGCTGAGATGCGGTCGACATCGGCGTGCGAAAAACCGGGCTCGGGCAGAGTCGCCGCGACCGGCTCGGCGATCAATGGAACGACTGCCGGCGGCCGAGTCCGGCGTGACAGGAAGTTCAGGCGCAGCGGGATCATGCTTCTGGTGTCATCGGTTACGTGCTGCGGTTCTTGACAGCGCCGAACGATCTCAGGCCGCAGCTCGCAGCGCGCCCGCCAGCCAGCCCGCGATCGCGTCCGGATCCGGCGCCAGCACCGTGTTGCCGCCCCGCTCTGCGTCTCGGGCCGCGCCCGAGTCGGCGCCGTGCAGGCGCACGAACCCGTCCGCGGCCGTGTGCAGCGAGGCCTCGAGGCCGGGGCGCAACGACTGAACCACGATCGTGATGTCGGCACCCGCGTCCAGATCGGCTCCGGCAGCGGCTGCAGCCGACATCACGCGTTCCGCGAGATGATCGCCGGCTCCGTGCAGCCTCCGGTCGGCGACGAGGTAGAGGCAGGCGCTCTGGCCAGGCCGGGTCACCCGCGTCCAGGCCAACAGCAGCTCTCCCAGCCGGTCGTCTCCCAGCCAGGCCGGCATCGCCAGCAGCTTCGCATCCGCGTCACCCTCCAGCGGGAACGGCACGCCGGCATCGGCCAGCGCGCGCGGCGGCCGCGCGGCCAGCAGCTCGATCCGCTCGCGGTACAGCGCCGCCACGGCGTCCCATGACAGCCGCTCGGCCGCCGCGCGCCCGGCTCGGCCGCGAACGGCGCGGCCGTCGCGGTCGCGGTCGGCCTCAAGCATCAGATCACGCAGCGCCTCCACGTCCGGCTCCAGCATGAACGGCGCCGAGGCCGTCTGCCACTGGTCGACCTGGTTGCCCGGGATCGGCCGCACCGTGCTGGGAATCCGCCAGCCGGCCGGCTCGGGTACGAACTCGTCGGTCGGCCCGCCGCCGGTCGCGATCACCGGAAGCCCGCTGGCCATCGCCTCCAGAGCGGGCATGCAGAAGCCCTCGCCGCGGTAGGGCAGCACCATCACGTCGCAGGCCCGGTGAAGCGCCGCCATCTCCTGGTCGCTGAGGTCGTCGCTGAGGTGCACGATCCGGGGCAGGCGCCCCTCGCGCTGGTACTCCTCGAGCCGGCCGAGGTCGGCGTCGGCGTAGATCTCACCGGCCCCCGAGCTCTTGATCACCAGGCAGACGTCGTCGCGATCCTGGAATGCGTCCAGGTATGCCGCCACCAGCAGCTCGGGCGCCTTGCGCTCGATCAGGCCGCCCACGAACAGGAATCGGGTGCCGGCCGGCGCGTCCAGGGGGTACCGCTCGCCCTCGGGGTGAAACAGCGCCAGGTCGACGCCGTTGGGCACCACCGCCACCCGGTCGGGCTCGATCCCGCCGGCCACGTACATCGCCTTCACGTACTCGCTCGGCACCCACACCTCGTCCACGTTCCGGCGGATCGGGTCGACCCACTCGGCGGGGATGGCGCCGAACTCCCACGGCTGGATCACTGCCAGCCGCGCGGTGGCCGGGCCGAAGTCGTAGGGCCACTGGTGGCGCACTTCGATCTCGGCCGGATGCGGGAGCACCGGGTCGAGGCCGTCGCCTGACCGCAGCACACGCTGCAGTGCGATGCCGGGCTCGTGCGCGAGACGGCCGCAGACCTCGCGGTTGATCCCGGCCAGGCTCGTCTTTCGCAGCTGGTCGCCATGCCAGGACACGGTCACGGGCTGGCGGGGCACGCGGTCGCGGGACGGCCGCTCGCCGTCGTAATAGCGCTCGAGCTCGTCGACGTACTCGGCGAAGCGGCGCGGCGGCCGGATGCCGGACTGCAGCCGTTCCAGCAGCTCGGGTTCACCGGCCAGCCGGTCGAGTTTGGCGGCCAGGTCGTCGGCGTCGCGGCCGTCGAACAGCAGGCCATCCACCTCGTCGCGCACGAAGTCGGGGATGCCGCCCATCCGCGCGGCCAGCACCGGCACCCGGCCGGCCAGGCACTCCGCCACCATCAACGGCGCGCAGTCCCACCACAGCGACGGGATCACGGCCACGTCCACGCCGGACAGCCGGCCGGCCAGGGAGTCGTGATCGAAGCCGCCCACCACGGTCACGACGCCCCGCCGGTCGAGCGCCCGCAGGTGCTCGGCGAACTGCGGCTGCGCGTCGCCGTGGATCTCGACCCGGATCTCGGCCCGGCAGCGCTGCGCGGCCTCGATCAGCAGGCTCGGCCCCTTGTGCGGATAGGCCGAGCCGAAGAAGCCGACGGTCAGCGCCTCGCCCGCCCGGCCCGGTTCCCGGGCGGCGCCGAGCTGCTGCCAGATCGCCTCCTCCTGGGGCATCGCCTGCTGGACAACGTCGATCATCTCTGCCGGATAGCCGTTCGTGACCAGCGTCCGCTTCATCGCCTCGGACACGGCCAGGCAGGTGTCTATGCCGCGGGCGAAGCGCGTCCGCACCTCGGCAAGCCGCTCCTGGTAGCCGCGCCGGTCGGGGCTGCCGACGCAGGCGGCGCAGGCGGCTCCCCGGTCACCGGGGCCGTTGCAGAGGTCGAGCTGCTCGGTGTAGAGGTAGTTGCGCGGGCAGATCAGCCAGTAGTTGTGGGTCGAGAAGTGCGCGCGGATGCCGCGCACGGCGATCTCGTCCAGCAGTGCGGCGCCCAGGTTGTGCAGGTTGTGCACGTGCACCACGTCCGGCCGGTGGCGGTCGAGCGCCTCGGCGAAGGCGCGCGTGATCGGCGGGTCGTCGATCTCGCGCTGCGCATTGCCAAGGTCGAGCAGCCCGTGAGGCCGGTTGTGGACGCCGATCAGGCGCACCCCATCCTCATACCAGCGCCTGACGGCGTAGGCCGGGGCGTCCTCGATCCGGCCCACGGCGGCGTGGAACACGGTCACGTCCCAGCCCCGGCGGACGAGCTCCTGGGACAGGTAACGGGGCACGATCGTGCCGCCGCCAGAGTCGTTGTAGCCGAACGACGTCAGCATGATCCGCCTCCGCCCCTCCAGCCCGCGGTCGCGCAGCCGGGCGGCCAGCTGCGGCAGCGGCAGGCCCCGCTCCTCCAGCAGATCCGCCAGCCGCACCAGCGCAACCTGTCGATCGCCGCCGGCCTCCGGAACCAGCGCCGCCGCGCCGATCCGCTCGACCGTCGCCTCCAGCGCCCGCTCGACCTCGGCGATCTCGACGGGGCGCCGTTCTTCGTGCGATCCGGAGCCGTCATGACGGCGGAACCGCACCACCGCGCCGCCCGGCGTGTGGCGGAAGCGGAACTCGGGCGCCGCCCGCAGCCACAGGTCGAGGTCGGCCGCGATCTGGTAGCCCTCGGCGTAGCCGCCGACCGCGTCGAACACGCGCCGGTGGATGGTGGTGGACGGGTAGACGAGGAAGTTGTGCATCCGCACGAGCACGTGCAGCAGCTCCTGCGGCGCGAACTCCCGGCTCGCCCAGGCGCCGGTGGCGCGGCCCTCGGCGTCGATCATCTCGGCGTCGCCGTGCACGATCCCGGTGTCGGGGTGGGCGTCGAAGATCGCGACCTGCCGCTCGAGCCGGTCGGCCAGCATCAGGTCGTCGTCGCACAGGTTCGCGATCAGCTCGCCACGGGCCTCGGCCAGGCAGCGGTTCCAGTTGCCGACCATGCCCAGGTTCTCGTCGTTTCGAAGGTAGCGGATGCGGGGGTCGGCGAAGCTCGCCACCACCGACGCGGTGTCGTCCTGGGAGGCGTTGTCGCACACCAGCAGCTCGAAGTCGGCGTAGCTCTGGGCGAGGCAGCTCTCGATCGCTTCGCGCAGGAAGGCGGCGCGGTTGTACGTCGCCAGCGCGATCGTGACGCGAGGGGTGGTCATCAGCCCCTCAATCGTCCTGGTCAAGCCGGAATTGAGCTCGCCTGGGGCGCTGGGCTACTCGGCCGGTGGGCTCGGCCGCGCCTTGACCATCGGCAGCACGGACGCCGCGCTGGTCGCATCGCTGGCGGGGAACGTCCCCTCCAGCTCCTCGTCGAGCAGCTGCTCCCGATCGCTCACGTTCGGCGGGGTCTCGGCCGGGTCGTGCGGAGGATCCGCTGCGGGCATGAGCGGGATGGTACAACGCTGAGATCACGCCACGGGTGATGCGGATGCCGCTCAGCCTGCGATCGGCAGCGTCTCCCAGCGAGCCGGGTCGGCATCGCGGGCAAACGGATCGGGCGAGAGGCCGGCCAGCACCGGCACTCCGGCCGCCTCGGCGCGGGCCGCCTCCGGTGACGCGAACGGCGCCAGCGCGAGCACGCCGGGCAGCAGCAGCGCCTCCGGTGAGACGGCGGGCACGAGATCGATGCCGACGTCGGGACCGTCGGCCAGCGCCTGCTCGAGCAGGGGCAGAACGCGTTCGACAAGATCGGGCGTGACGGTCACGGCGAACGTGCCCAGCAGCTGCGCCCGGTCGAGCGCCCGGGCGCTGGCGACCGCCGCGGCGATCTGCTCGCGTTCGGGGGCCGGGGAGGCGACGGCGTGGATCGGCAGCCTGGGGGGCTGCAGCTCCGCCCGCCGGGCGAGCTCGATCAGCAGCGATCGCAGCGACTCGTCGCCGGGCGCGAGCGTGATCGCCCGCAGCGCCAGCTCGTAGGCGGCGTGTCCGGCTGCGACCCGGCGGTGACCGTCTCGCTCGAGGTGAGCGGCGGTACGCGCCAGGCAGGCGGCCAGCATCGGCGCGCGGAGGCGATCCCAGGCGGCCGGAAAGGCATCGTCGGCCATTGCCAACGCCAGACTGGCCGGATCGTCACGGGCGTATGAGGCCGACTTCAGCGAGCCGCTGGTGCCGCTGTCGGGGTGCTGGCGCCAGCGCACCAGCGGCGCGTGCACCATCCCGACCGGATGCCGCAGGCTGAGACGCATCCAGGCCAGCCAGTCGGCGCAGTAGGGTACGCGGCCGTCAAATCCGCCCAGCGCCCGCAGCGCGTCCGTGCGGATCAGCGTCGATGGGCAGGTGACGCAGTTGACCGGCGCGCACAGCCGGAAGAACTCGGGCGCCGCGAAGCACTCGACCGGCTCCGCGATCCGGCCCAGATCACCGATCACCGCGCCGGCCGGGTCGATCAGCAGCACCGGGCTGTGGGCAAACCCGGCACCCGTGCGCTCGATCACGGCCAGCTTCGCGGCCAGGTTCTCGGGCTCCATCACGTCGTCGGCGGCGAACGGGACGAACAGCGGTGCGGACGTCTCGGCCAGCGCCCGGTTCAGGCTGCCGTAGTAGCCCAGGTCGAAGTCGTTGACGGTGAAGGAGACGCGCGGATCGGCGAGGTAGCGCCCGATGATCGCTGCGCTGGCGTCGCTGGAAAGGTTGTCGTAGATCCGCAGCTCGAAGTCTGTGTGCGTCTGGGCGAGCACGCTCTCGATCGCCTCGGCCAGGAACGTCTCGCCGTCCCGCACCGAGATCGCGACGCAGATCCGCACCGTCACGCCGCCTGAGCGGCGTGGCACTTCTTGTACTTCTGGCCGCTACCACACCAGCAGGGGGCGTTTCGGGCCGGCTCCGCGGCGACCGGGGCGGCCCGCTGGACGAGCGCCTGGACGGGCGCGGCGGACGCCTGCTCGGCGGCGAACTGCTCCGCTGCCAGCGGCAGCATCGCGTCTCGCGCCAGGCAGAGGTTGGTGGCCTCGTGGAACTCGCCGCGCCCGCGCAGGTGCGCGATCGACGCCTCCAGCAGCGTCAGCGCTGCGCGCGTCACCAGCGGCTCCGGCGCCACGTGGGGACGGTCGGAGAGCGCGTCCAGCACCAGCTGCTTCATCGCCGAGTGGGCCAGCTCCATGCCCTCGATGGTGAGCGGGCCGGGCGCGCCGCAGGCACGGCCGAACCAGGCCGCGAAGCGCTGGTTGAAGTCGGGCGCAGCCGTCAGGTCGAGGCCGTGCAGCCGCGTGGCCAGCATCATGTCGACCGAGCCCTCGGCCAGCACCCGAGCCTGCACCGCCTGCTGGTCGTAGCGGACCAGCTGGGCCGGATCCCACAGGAAGTCGGTGGCCGAGGCGGCCAGCTCGTCCCAGTGGTTGTGCCAGCCCATCTCGCGCTCCTCGGCCGGATATCGGTTGAGCCGCTCGGTGTAGATCTTGCGCCGAGCGTGCTCGGGTGTGCGGATCGGGAAGTGCAGCGAGATGAAGTGCACCGGGCAGACGCGGCGGCCGGTGAACTCGGCCGCATGGCCGCCGGTGCGGGCGATCTGCACGGCGGTGCCGGCCGGCGGCTGCCGCCAGGCCTTCACCCAGAGGGTGTTGGCGAACTCGGCCGGCTCGTAGTGCGAGATCGAGGCGCGCGGGTCTCCGCCCGCCACGAAGCTGGAGTCGGTAGGGCGGAACTCGAGCACCTGTGACTGCACGGCGTTGTAGCCGAGCGCGTCAACCAGCGCGATCGCCTGGGCGTGCGAGAGTCCCGGCCACGGCCCGACGCGAAACTCGTCGGCGTCCGCGCGGATGTACCAGTCGGCTCCCAGCGTCGCGGCCAGCTGCTCGTTGCGGCGCAGTATCTCGCCCCACATGTACTCCTTCTTGGCCCGCGCGCTGCCGCCGGTGTCGTCCGGAAACCGCTCCACCCGGATCAGCCCGTTGCCCAGCCAGCGCGAGGCGATCTCGGCCGTGCCGTCGGTGGAGCAGTTGTCGATCAGGTACACCTCGACGCCATCCTCGACGTAGTGGCGGATCACCGAGTCGATCACGTCTGCCTCGTTGTAGGCGGGCAGGATGGCGACGATCCGCGGCCGCGGGAAGCTCAGCTCGAGTGCCGGGGCGATGCTCATGCCGCGCGGCGTCGGCGGCCGGCGTGGAACTCGGCGAAGCAGGCCGCCACGTGCTCCCGCTCGGCGGCGCCGATGCCGGGATAGCAGCCGATCCAGAACGCTCCGTCGGCGATCAGGTCGGTCACCGCCAGCGAGCCCGGCACGCGGTGCTCGATCTCGGCGTAGGCCGGCTGGCGCAGCAGGTTGCCGGCCATCAGCTGGCGCGAGTCGATGCCGCGGCCGTGCAGGTGGGTGACCAGATCGTGCTTGGTGTATGGCGCCTCGGGCCGCACCGTGATCGCGAAACCGAACCAGGACGTCTCGGCTCGATCGTCCTGCTCGGGCAGGATCAGGTGCTCGCTCCATGGCTCCAGCGCCTGGCGCAGGAAGCTGTGGTTCTCCCGCCGGCGGGCGACGAAGTCGTCCAGCCGTGACAGCTGCACGGTGCCGATCGCGGCCTGCATGTCGGTCGCCTTCAGGTTGTAGCCGATGTGCGAGTAGACGAACTTGTGGTCATAGCCGTAGGGCAGGCTGCCGAACTGCTGGGTGAAGCGCTTGCCGCAGGTGTCGGCGCAGCCCGGCTCACACCAGCAGTCGCGGCCCCAGTCGCGGTAGGACTCGACGATCTTCTTCAGCTTCGGCCGCCGCGTCAGCACCGCGCCGCCCTCGCCCAGCGTGATCTGGTGGGCGGGGTAGAACGAGAGCGTCGCCAGCTCGCCGAACGTGCCCACCGGCGCGCCGCGCCAGGTCGAGCCGAGCGCGTCGCAGCAGTCCTCGATCAGGTACAGCTGGTGCTGCTCGCAGAACGCCGACACGGCGTCCAGGTCGAAGGGATTGCCGAGCGTGTGGGCGACCATCACCGCACGCGTGCGCGGCGACAGCGCCAGCTCGAGCTGCGACACGTCGATGTTGTAGGAGGGCAGCGTGACGTCGACGAACACCGGCACCAGGCCGTTCTGGATGATCGGATTGACGGTGGTCGGGAAGCCGGCGGCGACGGTGATCACCTCGTCTCCCGGGCGCAGGCGGCGGTCGCCCAGCTTGGGCGAGGTGAGCGCGGTCAGCGCCAGCAGGTTTGCCGACGAGCCGGAGTTGACCAGCAGCGCGTGGCGCTGGCCGGTGCGGCGGGCGAGGTCGCGCTCGAACACGCGCGCCTCGGGGCCGGCGGTGAGCCAGAAGTCGAGGCTGGTGCGCACCAGCTCGACCACCTCCTCGTGCCCGAACACGCGGCCGGACGCGGGAACGCGCGGGTCGGCGGGGTCGAACGGGCGGGGGGCGTGGGCGGCGGCGGCGTACTCGCCGACGAGCGCCAGGATGTTGTCGACGGACGGCTCAGGGGTCATTGCCCCGCGTCATCGGCAGCCGTTTGGGTGAACTTGAGCATCACCCGAAAGCGGCACACACCCCGTTTGCGAACGGGTCGGGCGGGTCGTCCAACAGCGCCGGGACGCCTCGCTGCTCGGCGGCCGCGATCGTGTCGCCGGCGCGGTGGCAGAGCGCCACCCGGCCCGGCTCGAGCTGGTCGACGCCGTCGCTGAGCCGGTGCAGCAGGC
>JAWVEC010000082.1:0-5151 GCA_033856975.1 Gaiellales bacterium | reverse complement strand
CACCAGCTCGGCCAGATCGGCCCAGCTGCAGGGCGGGCCGTCGCCGGCCACGTGCAGAACGCCACGGTCGTCGCGCCCGCACAGGTGGGCGATCGCCGCCGCCAGGTCGCGGGCGGCGGTCGGCCGCCCGCGCTGGTCGTCCACCACCCGAAGCTCGCGGCCGGCCCGGTCGGCGGCCACGATCGAGCGGATGAAGTTGCGGCCCTCCCCGAACAGCCACGACGTGCGCACCACCAGGTTGCCGGGGCGCGCCAGCATCGCCCGCTCGCCCTCCAGCTTGGAGCGGCCGTAGGCGTTGATCGGCGCCGTCCGGTCACGCTCGAAGTACTCACCCCGCTTGCGGCCGGCGAACACGTAGTCGGTTGAGACCATGATCACCCGGCAGCCGATGGCGGCCACGTTGGCGGCACCCTCCCCGTTCACCGCCAGGGCCGCTGCGGGATCACGCTCGCAGCCGTCCACGTCGGTGAAGGCGGCGGCGTGGACGACCAGGTCGCAGCCGCCCAGCTCGCGCCTCACCGCCGCGCGGTCACACACGTCCAGGTCGGCGCGGTTGAGGAACCGGGCACGCGGCAGCGTCTCGCGCAGCGCCCGCCCCAGCTGGCCGCCGGCCCCCGTTACGCAAACGCAGGGATCAGATCCCACGACAGCTCCGGGTTGGCGGCGTCGCGGGCGCTGACGACCGGCTCGCCGTCGAGCTGCCAGTCGATCGCCAGGGTGGGATCGTTCCAGGCGACGCCGTTCTCGTCTGACGGGTCGTACTCGCTGGTCACCCAGTAGATGATGTCGATGTCGGTCAGTGCCAGGTAGCCGTGGGCGACACCGGCCGGGATGTAGACGGTGGCCGGCGAGTCGGCGTCGAGCACGAACGTCTCCACCGCCGGCACCCCGCAGCCGCCGCGCAGATCGGCCAGCGCCACCTGGCACCGCCCCGTCACCAGATACCAGAGGTCGGCCTGGTGACGATGGTAATGCAGCCCGCGCAGGGCTCCCGCGGCCGATCGCGAGTGGTTGGCCTGGGCGAAGACGGCCGGCATCCGCGACGCGCGCAGTATCTCGACGAAGCGGCCGCGGGGATCGCCGTGCGCCTGGGGGCGGTCGACCAGGACGCCGGGGATCGCGCTGCCCGGATCAGTCGGCATACAGCGCCTCCGCCTCGTCCACCAGGCTGCTCCACCAGCCGTCATGGTCGCGATACCACGCCACCGTCTCGGCCACCGCCTGTTCCAGGTCGCGGCTCGGCTGCCAGCCCAGCGCGGCGATGCGTGCGGGGTCGACGGCGTAGCGGCGGTCGTGCTGCGGGCGGTCATAGCCGGACAGGTAGACGACCTGCTCGTCGCGCCCGGCGGCCCGCGCCACCATCCGCGCGATCTCGAGGTTCGGCACGGCGGTCGCGGCCGGCCCGACGTTGTAGACGCCGCCCCGCTCGCCCCGTTCGGCCAGCAACCGCAGCCCGGCCACCGCGTCGTCCACGAACATCCAGTCGCGCACCTGCATGCCGTCCCCCCACACCGGCAGGCGGCCGCCGCGCAGCGCGCGTGTCGCCCACCTCGGCACCGCCTTCTCGGGATGCTGCCAGGGCCCGATGCAGTTGGTCATCCGCGCCACCACCACGTCCACGCGATCGACGGCCGCGACCGCCATGTCGTCGGCGACGGCCTTGCTGCGGGCGTACGGGGATGTGGCGAGGCCCTCACCGGGGGCCTTGTCGTCCTCCCCGAACGGCGCGGCCAGGCAGGGGCCGTACACCTCGTCGGTGGAGACGTGCAGGAGGCGACCGGCGCCGATCGCGGCGGCGGCTTCCAGCACGCTTCGGGTGCCCTCGACGTTCGAGTGGAAGAACGCCTCACCGGCCAGCTCGCTTCGGGTGACGTGGCTCTCGGCGGCGAAGTGCACGATCAGGGATGGCCGCTCGCCGGCCACCAGCTCGGCCAGCGCGGGATCGGCGACGTCCATGTGCAGCGTCTCCACCAGCTGCGCCGGCACCTCCGCCAGCCGCCGCCGGTCGCCGGCGTAGGTCTCGAGGTCGACGTTCAGCACCGCCACGCCGTCGGCGGCCAGCGCGCGCACGAAGGCCGAACCGATGAACCCCAGACCACCGGTGACGAGCACCCTGCTCAAACCGGTGTCGGGTCGGCCGACGACGGGGCGTCCTCGACGGCCTCGGCGCGATGCGGGTCGAGCGCCGCGCGCACCGTCTCGCGGAACGCGGCGACGTCGCCGTCCGAGTAGCCGGGAAGCACCCGCGCCAGGCCGGCCCGGGCCGCGAACATGGCCGCCGTGACGCCCTGCACCCAGCGCTCCGCCAGCGCGCCGTGATGCTTACGGGTGTACAGCCCGCGGCTGCGCGCGGTCTGGTAGATGCGGCGCGTCGGCACGGCGCTGGTGGTGGCGTTCTCGAGGTGCATCAGGCTTGCCTGCGGGAAGTAGGCGATCTCCCAGCCACGCCCGCGCAGCTCCTGGCACAGGTCGGCATCCTCGCCGTACATGAAGTAGCGCTCGTCGAAGCCGCCCACCTCCGACAGAGCGTCGCGACGGGCCATGATCGCCGCACCGGTCACCCAGCCGACGCGGCGGATGCGCTCGCCGCGGGACTGGATCCAGGCCGCGCGCTGCAGTGTCAGCGCGGTCGCCGTCACGCGTCCCGGCGTGGGCAGGTGGAATGCGGAGGGCTGCTGCGAGCCGTCCCGGCGCAGGATGCGGGGGCCGGCCGCGGCCACGGAGGGGTTCTGGTCGAGGAAGTGCGAGAGCCGCTCGATACAGCCCTGGTGCAGCTCGGTGTCGTCGTTCAGGATGAAGACGTGACGGCCGCGTGCGCGCCGAAGCACCGCGTTGTGGTTGGCGCCGAAACCACGGCGGCTCTCGTTCACGATCACCTCGATCTGCGGGTGAGCGGCGGCAATCGCACCTGCCAGGTCGTCGCCTCCGGCGTTGTCCACCACCACCGTCTGCAGCGAGGTCGTTCCGGCGGCCGCGGCGATGGTGCCGAGACAGGTCATGAGCAGCTCGCGATCAGCTCCGGCGACCAGTGAAACGGTTACATCAGGGGCATCGCTCATCGGCGGCAGGATACCGGAGTGTGCGATCATGTCGTGCCGTCTCACCCCGGCCAGAGCCCAATGAACGACTGCATCTTCTGTCGCATCGTCGCCGGTCAACTGCCCTCCATCCGCATCCACGAGGACGAGGCGGTGGTGGTGATCATGGACATCAACCCGGCCACGCGCGGGCATGCGCTGGTGATCCCGCGACGCCACGCGCAGGACATCCACGACGTTGCCGACGACGATCTCGGCCGCTGCGCGACGGTCGCCAAGGAGATCGCGGGAAGGGCGATGCGCTCGCTCGCCGCCGACGGCGTCACCATCATGCAGTCGAACGGTGCCGTTGCCTGGCAGACCGTGTTCCACTACCACGTGCACGTGATTCCGCGCTACGGCGGCGACCCGCTGGTGCTGCCCTGGACGCCGCAGCCCGGCGATCTGGACGCGATCACTGAGATAAGCAAAGCTTATTTCCAGGATTAGCGATTCTTCTGTAGAATGGGGTCTCGTGAGCAGCATTCCCCGCACAGCGGACGTGTTGGTGGTGGGCAGCGGCGGCGCCGGCCTGGCCGCCGCCTGGTCCGCCCACCGGGCGGGCGCGGACGTGGTGCTGATCACCAAGGGAACGCCCGCCTCGTGCAACACCGGCAAGGCGCAGGGCGGCATCCAGGCCGCTATCGGCGGCGACGACTCGCCCGAGCAGCACGCCGCCGACGTCTACCGCTCGTCCCACGAGACCGCCGATCACGACCTGGTCGCGGTGCTGACGGGCGAGGCACCGGAGGCGATCGCCTGGCTCGAGCAGTTGGGCGTCGAGTTCTCGCGAGAGGGCGAGGGATACCGGCTGGCGCGCTGCGGCGGTGCCTCGGCCAAGCGCCTGCTCCAGGTCGGCGACCGTACCGGCCAGGCGATCGCGCACGCGCTGCGCGGCGCGCTGGCCGCAGAGGGCGTCGAGATCCACGGCCACACGCCGCTGATCGAGCTGAGCCGGACGAACGGCCGCTTCGCCGCCGAGGTCGACAGCGACGGGCAGAGCATCACCATCGAGGCCGGCGCGGTGGTTCTGGCGGCCGGCGGCCGTTGCTACGCCGAGGCCCAGCGGCGCGGCGTGCTGACCACCAACCAGCCGGGCTCGACCGGCGAGGTGACGACGATCGCAATCGCGGCCGGCGCGCAGGCCCGCGACCAGGACTCGCTCCAGCATCATCCCAACGGGGGCGCGTGGCCGCCGCCGGTGCAGGGCTACTCGATCCCCGAGACGACCCGAAGCTACGGCGCGCTGCTGGTGAACGCGCGCGGCGAGCGCTTTGTGGAGGAGCTGGCGGCGCGCGACACCGTGGCCGACGCGATCGTCAAGGAGTGCGACGAGGGCCGCGGCCTGACCACGCCCGACGGTCGCCCGGCCGTCCTGCTCGACACCACCCGCATCGATCCCGAGGTGGCCGGCCAGGTGCTGCCTTACATGATGCGCCGCTACCGCCACGCCGGCATCGATCCACTGACCGAACCGATCCTGACGTATCCCGTGCTTCACTACCAAAACGGCGGCTTGGTGATCAATCGTGACGGCCAGACCACCGTGGAGGGCCTGTTCGCAGCCGGCGAGATCACCGGCGGCGTGCACGGCCGAAACCGCATGATGGGCAACTCGCTGCTCGACTGCACAGTCTTCGGGCGCCGCGCCGGACGCGCCGCCGCCCTCGCGACCCGCTGAAAGGACCGACTTGGCGATCGACACGACCACAACGCTCGAGCAGACAGTCGAAGACGCGTCGGCGCACCTCTACGTGTGGGCGCTGAAGGACATCCCCCAGGACCTGCGCGACGCGTTGCGGCACGCGATGGAGAGCGAGACGCACAAGGTCGGCAAGCGGATCCTGGAGACGATCAACGCCAACGTGGCGGTGGCCGATGAGACCAAGAACCTGGTCTGCCAGGACACCGGGCTGGCCGTCTACTATGTCCGCCTGGGCGAGCACTTCCCGCTTCACCCGGCCCGCATCGAGCGGGCGCTGCGTGAGGGCACGAGGCGGGCGACGCTCGAGCACCCGCTGCGCTCGAACACCGTGCACACGCTCACGCGCAAGCCGACCGGCGACAACACCGG
>JAWVEC010000081.1:0-6763 GCA_033856975.1 Gaiellales bacterium | reverse complement strand
CCGCGCCATCCGCTCGATCTCGCCCTGCGGCAGCGCCAGCGCCTTGCCCAGGTCGCGGATCGCGCCCCGCACCCGGTAGGTGGGGAAGGCCGCCACCAGCGCGGCGTGCTCGTCGCCGTAGCGGTGCTGGATCGCGAGGATCAGCCCCTCGCGGATGTCGCGCGGGAAGTCGATGTCGATGTCGGGCACGCTGGTCATGTCGCGGGACAGGAAGCGGCCCAGAAACAGCCGCGCCTCGATCGGATCGACGTGCGAGAGGCCGATCAGATAGCAGACGATCGATCCGACGCTGGAGCCGCGCCCGCGTCCGGGCGGCAGCAGCCGGCGGGCGGCGCTGGGGCCGCGCACCCGCACCGCCACATCGCGCGCCATCTCGAGCATGTCTCGGTGCAGCAGGAAGAAGCCCGCCAGCCGGTGGTGGGCGATCAGGCCCAGCTCCTCGTCCAGCCGCTGCCGGGCCTGCCGGCGGTGCGGCTTGCCGGCGTAGCGCTGCTCCAGCTCGTCGCGGCAGATCCGGGTCAGCGCCGCCTGCGCCGACTCGCCCGTCTCGGAGATGAAGTCGGGGTAGGCGTAGCCGAGGTCGGCGGTGATGTCGAAGCGGCAGCGCTCGGCCACCTCCAGCGCGCCCCGCACCGCCCGGGCCGGGAAGCGGGCGGCCAGCTCGGCCGGCGCCCGCAGCACCGCCTCGTGGTTGCCGCGCCGGTCGCGCTCGCAGGCGTCGAGCGTGGTGTTGAGGCGGATCGCCACCAGCGCGTCCTGCAGGTAGGCGCGGCGCGGCGTGTGCGCATGCACGTCGCCGGTGGCGACGGTGCGCAGGCGAAGCGCGTCGGCCAGCTCGCCCAGCAGCCGGTTTCGGCGCGCGTCGCCCTGCCAGTAGGGGCGTTGCAGCTCGATCGCGAGCCGCTCGCGGCCGAAGATCGAGCGCAGCCCGCGGGCCGCCTGCATCGCCTCGCCCATCCGGCCGGCGGCCACCTCGCGCGCCACCAGCCCGTCGCGGGCGCAGCCCGAGAGACAGTGCAGGCCGCCGGCGTGGCGGGCGAGCTGCTCCAGCGTCACCGAGGGCAGCCGGCGATCGTCGGCGTGCGCCAGCGTGATCAGCCGGCAGAGGTTGCGGTAGCCGGCCTGCGACTCCACCAGCAGCGTCACGTGCGCGCCATCGGCAAGCGTGATCTCACAGCCGGTGATCGGGCGCAGGCCGGCGCCGCGGGCGGCGTGCGCGAACTCGAGCGAGCCGGACAGGCTGTCGTGGTCGGTCAGGGCCATCGCCGGATAGCCCAGCTCGGCGGCGCGCAGGGCGAGCTCATCCGGCTGGGAGGCGCCGTCCAGGAACGAGTAGCAGGAGTGGGCGTGCAGCTCGATCATGAGCGCTGCGCGTACCAGCATCCGCGGCGGCGATCGCAGAAGACGACCGTCTGGTGCCCGCCGGCCAGCACCAGGTCGAAGTAGACGCGGCGCACCGGCCGCCGCGTCCACCAGCCCTCCTCGACCCGCCACTGGTCGCGCAGGTGCTCGACCGGCCGGCCGCCGACGGCCACCGGCCGGCCGATCGTATCGGTGGAGACGGCCACCTCGCGGGGGAGGCCGAGGCGGCGAATGTGTGCTCGATCCATGGGCATCAGCTCCTCAGCGCTCGTACGGCACCAACAGATGGCGCCCCTCGGGCAGCCGTGACCACGGTGCGACCTCGACCACTCGCAGCAGGTGGCCCTCGCCCAGCGCGGCCCGCAGCTGGTGGGCGACCTCGGCGGCGCGCTCGCGGCGCACCTCCTCGGCTGGGCGCAGCAGCAGCTGCTGCCGCCCGCCCGCCTCGCCCAGCTCGACCAGCTCCAGCGTCAGCCGGTCGACCGCGCCCGGCAGCTCGGCGAGGTGGGGGAGCAGGGCGTCGCGCAGGCGCCGCGGCTCGGCGGTGGCGTCGCGCAGGGCGACCGGCCGCCGCCAGGAGCCGCCGGCCGCCAGCCGTGCCGACAGCGCCAGCGTGCGCACGGGGCGGCCCGACCGCCGCGGTGCCGCCAGCAGCCGCTCCAGCAGCAGCACGGTGGCCTGGCGCAGGGTCGTCTCGTCGCCGACCGGTTCGGGAAACTCCATCCACTGCCGCATCGGCTCGGGCGGCATGCGCGGCGCCACATAGGACTCATCCTCGCCCCGGGCCAGCCGCCAGCCGGCGATCCCGCTCGGCCCAAAGCGGTCGGCCACGGCGGGCAGCGGCAGCGCGGCCAGCGCGCCCGCCGTGCGGATGCCGAGCGCCTCCAGCTCGTCGCTGAGCTTGGGGTCGAGGCCCAGCCGGCCGATCGCCATCCGGCCCACGAAGCCGGCCGCGCCGTCGCCGTCGACCGTCCGCGGCCGTCCTGGCCGGGCGCGCATCGCGGCCGCCTGGGCGGTGAAGCGGCCGGGGCCGGTTCCCACCCGCCCGCCCGCCGGCAGGCAGGCCTCGACCGCATGCAGCAGCCGGCCCATGCCGCCGTGCATGCGCACCAGCCCGTCCGCCCGCAGCAGCACCCGTCCTGGCGCCAGCGACTCGACTGCGGCGCCGATCTGCTCCAGCGCCACCAGCATCGCCTCGGCCGCGTCGGCCACCGCGCCCGGGTCGGCCGCCACCAGCGCGATCCGCGGGCAGCGTGCGATCGCCTCGCCCGCGCGCATGCCCGGCCGCACGCCGAACGTGGCCGCGGCCGCGTTCACCTCGCCGATCAACGGGCGTCCGCCCGGCTCCGGCGCCAGCGCCGCCGGCTCGTCTCCCGGGGCGCCTCCCATCGCCACCCGCAGGGCGAAGCGGGGGACGAGCGCGCAGATCAGGGTGCGGGAGGCCGGTGGCATCTGGGCCACCCAGCATAGGCGAACATGTGTTCGCCCACAAGTGTTTTCACTGACCGGTCTCGTAGACTTCGGTTCAATGAGCTGGCAGCGCCTGACCGAGTTCCTGCGTCGCGGAGATCCAACCTTCACCGCGTTCATCGTGATAACCGTACTCGGGCTGTTCCTGTTCCAGCGCCTGGCGTACCACAGCCTCGGCGCGGCTGTCCGAAACCCCCTGCTGATCGGTGTCGGAGTGCCGTTGCTGTGCGTCCTGGGGTGGGTGATCTCGGCGAAGGTCGCGGCCGACGCCGCCGCCGTTCATGCCGCCAACGCCGAGGCCGAACGGCTCGCCCACAGCGCCGATGTGCGCTTTACCTCCCAGCGTCCCGCATTCGAGTGCTCGGAGGATGAGTTCGCCGCCCTGGCGGATGGCGAGCTCGAGGCGCTGCCCGGCTGGATCGCGTCTGCGGTTGCTGCCAACAACGTCGCCATCGCGGTCGAGGATGAACGAGCCGGTGAGCCGCGCGTGCTGGGCGTGTTCCAGCGCGCCGCGGGGACGTCCGAAGTCGTCCTCTATCGCCTGCCGATCATGCGGGTGGCAGCGAATCGGCAGCATCTTCGCCAGGTCGTCCACGACACGATGCTGCACGAGCTGGGGCATCTGTTCGGGATGACGGAGGAAGACCTCGATCGCTACACGATCGGGAACAACCCGTTGCCGGATGCCCAACCCGTGCACCCGCCACGCAGAGCTTCTTAAACTGGAAGCTGCATCCGCGGATCGACCACGCCTGGATTGTGCCGCTCCACCACGACCAGGTCGAACACCTTGCCGCAGGACTCGCACATGAACCGCTGCCTGGTGTCCAGCCAGCGCAGCGCACGTCGGTGACAGGAGTGGCAACGGGGCTGTTTGGGCTTGCGGGCCATCCCTCCGAACGCTAGCCATGCGCTCGGACGCGATGCCAGCCGAACGCGGCCACCGCCGCCACCCCTGCCACCGCGACCGCCACCGGCCCCAGGCCGCTCTCGATCGCGGTCAGCGACTCGCCGAACAGGAATCCGGCCATCGTCACCACCGTCACCCAGGCCACTCCGCCGGCCACGTTCCAGGCCACGAACCGTGGCAGCGGCATGTGCGCGGCACCCGCCATCCAGGGCGCGAAGATGCGTACGAACGGGATGAAGCGGGAGGCCACCAGCGACTTGCCGCCGTGCCGCTCGAAGAAGGCCTCGATCCGCAGCACCTGCTGCTGGCGCGGCCAGCCGCGCGCCACCAGCCGGTCGAGCAGCCTGCGGCCGCCCGCGCGTCCGATCGCGTAGCCGCCGAAGGCGCCGGTCACGGCGGCCACCGCCGCCACGACCATCACGATCGCGATGTTCAGGTGCCCGGCCGAGGCGGCCGCGCCCGCGCCCAGCAGGATCGTCTCGGACGGGAACGGCACCCCCAGCAGCTCCAGCGTCACGGTCACGAACACCAGCAGGTAGCCGTGCTCGGTGACCCAGTCGACCAGGCCGCTCACGCTTTGGAATCACTGATCCTGATGGTTGATTCCATGTTCAGCGTGTCCTGGGCCCGATCCTGCGCTGCGTGGAATGTGGAATCAATCATCGAGGTCGGGATCCATCGCGCGGCGATACACCCGTCGCGCCGACAGCGATGGCAGCCTTCGCTCGGCCGCGCGCCGGAACTCGCGCTCGTATCGCACGCGGTCACGGGGCGTCATCGTCTCGGCGTAGCGGTCGCGCAGCGCGAGCAGTTCCTCCTCGGCCTCCTCGGCCATGTCCATGTAGTCACCGTAGAGCTCCTCGGCCATGTCGGCGCGGGAGTGGGTGTAGCTGACCCGCGCCTGCTCCGTCCGAAGCAGCAGATCATGGTGCTCCTCGGAGAACATCGCCAGCTGGCGCGTGATCACGTCCCTGAAGCGCGCTCGTCCCGGAAGTCTCATGTGCCGGATGCTACCGGGCCGCAGCCCGGCGGCCCGGTGTACGATCGAGGCCCGTGAGCGAGCCCGTCAGCCTGCAGATCCGCACCTGGAACATCGCCCACGGCCGTGATGTCCCACCCGGGCCGGGCCACGGCCACCTGCGGCGCAAGCTGCTCGACGAGATGGCCCGGCTGATGGTCGAGGAGCGGCCCGACGTGGTGCTGCTGCAGGAGGTGCCGGTGTGGGCGGCCGACCTGCTGCGGCGAGCGACCGGCATGGGCGTCACGCTCGCCCCGGCTTACGGTGCCCACGTCCCGTTCCTGCACGTCCCGTTGCCGCTCGCACTGGGCGCAGCGGTCGGCAAGGCGCTGCCCGACCTCGTCCGCACCCAGATCGAGGGCCAGGCCAACGCCGTGCTGTTCGGCGAGCAGCTGCTGCTGGTGTCCGCCCGCCGGGCGCAGATCAACCCGCGCCACAGGCTGCGCGGCGAGCCGCGCATCGCCCAGCTCGTGCGTCTGCGCCACCGCGCCGCCGGGCGAGAGCTGGTGGTCGCGAACGTGCACGCCGACTCGGGCGACAACCGCCACCAGCTCGAGCGGGCCGGATACCTGCTGGAGCGGTTCGCCCGCGGCGCGCCGATGGTGCTGGCGGGCGACCTCAACGCGGATGCCCACTCTCCGGCGCTGCGGGCGCTGGTCGCGCGCGGATGGCTGGAGGACTCGATCGACGTCGGCATCGACCACATCCTGGTGCGCGGCCTGCGCGTCCAGCAGCCCCCCTCCCGCTGGGCGCCCGAGCGGCGCGACGTGATCCTGAACGGCGGCCGGCCGGTGCGCCTGTCCGACCACGACCCCGTCGACGCCGTGGTGGCGTTCTGACCATCACCGACCAGCTCCCCGCGTTGGCCGGCGTCGCCTACCTGAACGCCGGCACCAACGGCCCGCTGCCGCGGGCGGCCGCCGAGGCGATGCGGCTCGAGCTGACCGCTTCGGCCGATCAGCCGCGGATCACGCGCGCAGCCTTCGACGGCATGTTCGCGGTCCGTGATCGCGCCCGGGCGGCGTTGGCACGCTCGGTCGCCGCGCCACCCGAGCAGGTGGCGCTGACCAGCTCGACCACCCAGGGGTTGGGCCTGGTGGTGGCCGGCGTCGATTGGCGGCCGGGCGACGAGGTGCTGACGACGACCGAGGAGCATCAGGGGCTGCTCAGCCCGCTGGAGGTGATCGGCCGCCGCCACGGGGTCGTGGTACGAAAGCTGCCGGCGGACGAGATCGGGGCCGCAATCGGCCCCCGGACGCGGATGGTCGCCGTCTCGCACGTGCTGTGGACGACCGGCCGCGTGCTCGACCTGGCCGCTCTGGCCACGGCCTGCCGCGAGCACGATGCGCTGCTGCTGGCTGACGGCGCCCAGTCGGCCGGCGCGATCGCGGTCGACGCTCCCGCCAGCGGCGCCGACTTCTACGCCTTCTCGGGACAGAAGTGGCTGCTGGGACCTCAGGGGAGCGGCGGGCTATGGGTCGCGCCGAGCCGGGTCGAAGAGCTGTGGCCGGCCGTCTCCGGCTACCTCAATCTCGAGCAGGGGCAGGTGGGCGTGTACAAGTCGACCGCCGGCAAGTTCGACGGCGGATCCGTCGACACCGTGACGCTGGCCGGCATCGCGGCCGCCATCGAGTGGGTCGAGTCGCTGCCCGGCGGCCGCGCGGCCTGGCTCGATCAGACCGGTCAGCAGGCCGAGCGGGCACGCACGCGGCTGGCCTCGGTGCCGGGCGTGCATGTGAACGATCCCGGCCCGGATCGGGCACCGCTGATCGCGCTCTCGGTCGAGGGCGCCGGCGACCTGCCGGCGCTGGTGGCCATGCTGGCCGAGCGCGGCGTGCTGGTGCGGTTCATCCCCGGCACGCCCTACCTGCGTGTATCGATCGGCGCCTGGACGACGGACGAGGATGTCGGGCGGCTGATCGCGGCTCTCCCGGGCGGCGGTTAGCTGCGAAGGCCGAGGCTGCCGGCGATCGGCCGCAGCGCCTCGATCACGAACGTGATGT
>JAWVEC010000080.1:0-8704 GCA_033856975.1 Gaiellales bacterium | reverse complement strand
TCGCGGCGATCGATCACCAGGTCGATGCCGGCGTCCTGCCAGAAGTCCGTCTTGTCAGGGTTCCAGAACTCCCGCGAGCGATCGAGGAAGTCGTCCTTGGACTCGTATGAGAAGAAGCCGTAGTCGTACATCGCGGTACCTTCCTTGACCGTACCGAATAGCAGACCAAATGTCAAACTCCGTATATTGGTATGCCCTTCCGGCGGTGTGGTAGGTTGGCGGCATGAGTGACGGCGTCGACACCGCGATCGTTGGCGCCGGCATCGTGGGGCTGGCCACGGCGCATGCCCTGTGTCGCGACGGCGCCGGTTCGGTCGCGCTGTTCGACCGCTCGTGGCCGGGCTCAGGCGACTCCGGCCGCTCGTTCTCGATGGTGCGGCGGCACTACTCGAATGCCGTGGTGGCGCGGCTGGCGATGGCCGGCGCCAGCACGATCGCGAACTGGTCGGACGAGGTGGGCGTGGCGGATGCCGGTTTCGCCCGCTGCGGCTACCTTTTGACCGTGCCGGAGCGGCTGGTCGACGCCTGTCGCGGCAACATCGAGATGCTGCAGGCGATCGGGCTCGACACGTGGTTCGTGACGCCGGACGAGATCGCCGAGATCGAGCCCGAGCTGTCTGCGGCCGGCATCGCCGGGGCGGCGTACGAGCCGGAGGGCGGCTTCGCGGACGCACAGAAGATGTGTCTGGGCTGGTTCGCGGCGGCCGCGGCGCGCGGTCTGCGCCACCACCTCGGCTCGACGGTGCGTGCGATCCGGGTCGAGGACGACCGCGTGGTCGGCGTCGAGACCGACGCAGGACTGCATCCGGCGGGCAGGGTGGTGCTGGCGACCGGCGCCTGGGCGAACGACCTGCTGGAGGCGCTGGGCGTTCGGCTGCCGATCGAGCTGCGCCGGCTGCAGGTGGCGATCCTGCGGACGCCGCAGGGTGGGCCGCTGCCGTCGGCCGTGGTGTCCGACGCGGTCAGCAACGTGGTCGTGCGGCCCGACCGCGGCCACCAGTTCTGCGCCGTTGCGTACGCCGGCGACGACGTGCTGGAGCGTGCCGACGACTGCGATCACGGGCTGTCACCTGGATATCTGGACGCGGTGCGGGCCGGGCTCGAGCAGCGTTTCCCGCGCCTGAGCGGCTTCGATCTGGTGCGCGGCTTCGCCGGGCCATACGACGTCACGCCTGACTGGAACCCGGTCATCGGGCCCTGCCCCGGCATCGAGGGGCTCTACCTGGCGGTGGGCTGGAGCGGCCACGGCTTCAAGCTGTCACCGGCGGTGGGCGAGGTGGTGGCCGCAGAAGTGACCGACCGCACCCCGCCGATCGACGTCTCCGAGCTGCGTCCCGAGCGGTTCGCCGAGGGCCGCCTGCTGCGGCTAGCCTACGGCCCCGGCGCGCGAGCGTAGCCCTCGAGTCACCCGGGGGTCTGACCCCCCAACCCGTGTTCGCAGCTAGGTCACAACCGGCTACCGCGGGCACCGGTTTGGTCGCGCGCGCGAGAGGGATCAGACCCCGTTCGGGGTCAGACCCCAAGACCCGACGCCACGCCTGCGAGAGGGGTCTGACCCCGCATGGGGTCTGACCCCCACCCGAGTTCGCAGCAAGATCACACCCCGCCGGTCAGACCCCTTCCCGGTCACGACCGGCCTTCGCCCTCCAACACCGCCCGGTAGCGGTCGACCGCCTCGACGTCGTCGCGCGCCGTCAGCGCCGCCGCCTCCGCATCACGCAGCCGCACGTAGCGGGCCACCTCCTCCGCCGTCCGCTCGTCCGACCAGCCCAGCAGCGGCGCGATCAGCGGTGCGACGTCGGCCGCCGCGGCACGGCCGCGGTCGGGCACCTCGATCGCGATCCGCATCCGGCGCGCGAGCACGTCGTCCAGATCGAGCGCCCCTTGGTGGGTGACGGCGTGCGTGGCCTCGGCCCGCAGGTAGCGCTCGGCGCCGGCGATCGGCGCCGCCAGCGACGGATCGGCGATCGCCTGCACCGCCACCTCGTCGGCGCAGGCGCCGTGGCGCGCGAGCAGCAGCTCGAGCTGGCCGCGGCCGATGCCGGAGCGGGGATCGAGCGTGGCAGCGGCTCCGCCGTCCGCGCCCACCAGCGGCAGCTCGTGCGTCCGCGACTCCGGCACCTCGCCGTCCAGGTCACGGGCCGCCGCATCGACGGCATCGCGGGCCATCAGCCGGTAGGTCGTGTACTTGCCGCCCGCGATCGCGGTCAGTCCGGCCACGGGGGAGAACAGCCGGTGCCTGCGCGAGAGCCGGGCGGTGTCGGCACCGTCGCCGGCCCCCACCAGCGGCCGCAGTCCCGCAAACACCCCGCAGACGTCCGGGAGCGCGATCGGATCGCGCAGCACGCTGTTCACCTTCGAGAGCACGTACTCGGCGTCGGCTCCGCTGGCAACCACATCCTCGGGTGCTCCCGACCAGTTCGTATCGGTGTCGCCCAGCAGCCAGTGTTCGGAGCCCCACGGAATTGCGTGGAAGATGCTCTTCTCGGTGCGCATGAACAGCCCCGAGCGCATCGGGATCCGCGACCTCGGCACCAGCAGGTGCACCCCCTTCGATGGCCGCAAGGTCTGATGGGGCCGGCCGGTTGCCAGCTCGAGCAGGCGATCGGTGCCGACGCCGACGGCCGCGATCGTGTGCCGGGCGCGCAGCGTGACGCGGCCGCCCCCCTCCCCGTCCAGCAGCTCCAGTCCGCCCACGGCTCCGGCCTGATCGCGCACGAAGCCCACCGCCCGGGTGCGGGTTGCGATCGCCGCTCCCTGCTCTGCCGCGGTGCGGGCGACGTAGACGGCGAACAGGGCGTCGTCCTCCTGGCAGTCGTGGAAGTGCACCGCCCCCACCAGCGAGTCGGGCCGAAGCGCCGGCGCGGCGGCCAGCGCTGCTCGCTTGGAGAGGTGCCGCGCGCGTGGCAGGTGGCGGGCGCCGCCCATCGCGTCGTACAGCAGCAGACCCGAGCCGACGTAGGGTCGCTCCCAGCCGCGGTGGCGGAGCGGAAACAGAAACGGCACCGGCCGCACCAGGTGCGGGGCGAGCCGCGTCAACAGCAGACGCCGCTCGTTGAGCGCCTCGCGCACGAGGCCGAAGTCGAGCATCTCGAGGTAGCGCAGGCCGCCGTGGATCAGCTTGCTCGACCGGCTCGACGTGCCGCAGGCGATGTCTCCCGCCTCGACCAGCGCCACCGAGAGCCCGCGCGAGGCCGCGTCGAGCGCGATGCCGACGCCGGTGATGCCACCGCCGACGACGGCGATGTCGAACTGCTCGCGCGCCATCCGGGCCAGCGACGCACTGCGCGCCGCCGGGCTGAGCGCTCCCCCGTTCACGATCCCGACTCCTCGCTGACGTGTACGTCCACCGCATGCCGCCAGCGCGCGCGCTCAATCGCCCGAGAGCCGGCATCGAGCGCCGGCGTGACGCGGGCGGCGATCTTCGGCTCGGCCTGGGCGGTGGCCGCCCCGATCGCGCCCGCCGCCAGGGCGGCGATGCCGCGAGCGGTGGCCTCGCGCTCGGTCGAGACCTCCAGCTCAAGCCCGGACAGATCGGCCACCGCCTGCAGCAGCGCGGCATCCGCCGCCAACCCGCCGCCCACCCGCACCGTGTCCATCGTGCGTCGGGCGTCCTGCGCATCGAGCGCGTCCGCGATCTGGTGGGCGATCCCCGCCAGGGCGGCGCCGGCCAGGTCGGCCGGAGTGGTGGCGCTGCTGGCGCCAAGCATCGTGATGCGGTCGGCCGAGTGCCAGCGGGGCGTTCCCAGCCCTGCGGGGGCGGCCACCACGATCGGGTGCGGCCGGCTCCAGTCCGGCGCCTCGGCCAGCGGATGCGGGGGCAACAGGCCGAGCTCGCGCAGCACCGCCAGCGCGTTGCCTGCGTTGGCGCCGAACGCCTCCAGCGCGTAGGTGCGGCCGCTTGCGGCCAGCTCCCATGCGGCGGTGGCAAGCACTCCCGGCGGCGGCTCGGGGCGCGCTGCGCCCACGTTCAGCCACAGGAATGCGCCGGTGCCGAGCGTCAGCGCCGCCATCCGCGGCCTGGTGCAGCCCTGCCCGAACAGTGCCGCCGGCTGGTCGCCCAACATCGCCGCCACCGGCGCCTCGAACCCCGTCACCTCCGCAGAGGTGCGCAGCCGTGAGCGATCCGACGGGCGAATCTCGGGCAACATCGCGAGCGGCACCCCGAACAGCCGGCACAGCTCGTCATCCCAGGCCAGCCGGTCGAGATCCACCAGCAGGCTGCGGCAGGCGTTGGACGGCTCGGTGACATGCCCGGCTCCGTCTGACAGCTGCCACGCCAGCCAGCAGGCGACGTCGCCGAACAGCAGCTCTCCGCGATGGGCGCGGCGATGCAGATCCGGGTCGCGTTCGAACAGCCAGGCCAGCTTGAGCGCGGAGAAGGTCGCATCGAGCGCGAGCCCCGTCCTCGCCGCCGCGGGCGCGGTCCCTGGAAGCTGGGCGAGCGCCTGGCACAGCTCGGCAGCGCGCTGGTCCTGCCAGCTGACGGCCGGCGTCACGGCCCGTCCCGTCTCTGACTCCCACAGCACGAACGTCTCGGTCTGGTTGGCGATGCCGACGGCGGCGACCGGCCGCTCGGCGATCGCCGAGCGCACGCTGTCGATCGCCGAGCGCACGCCGGCCAGCAGCTGGATCGGATCGTGCTCGACCATGCCGGCAGCCGGCCGCTGTGTTGCCACCGGTGACGCGGCCGTGGCCAGCGGGTGCAGGGCGGTATCGAAGGCGATGCAGCGGGTGCTCGAGCTGCCCTGGTCGATGGCCAGGATCACCCCGTCGTCGACCGGAAGCTGTGCGGTGCCCACGCCCCGATCGTTGCACACGGCGAGAGCCGCTGGCAATCCGGGCCAACTCGGCGGGTCGCAAAGGCGTAGGATTGTCCGGTTCGATGCGCGGTGTCCCCGAAACCACATCGCCTGCCAACGTCGACTTCTGGCGCTCGCTGGTGAGCAGCCTGCCCGGCACCGCGGTGCTGGTGTTCGACCATGACCTGCGCTACGTGGTGGCCGGGGGTGAGGCGCTCGAGCAGCAGAGTATGGATGCCCGTCAGATCGAGGGGCAGCTGCTGAGCGAGGCGCTTCCGCCCGACCGGGTGGCGATCTACGAGCCGGCATACCGCGCCGCTCTGGCCGGCGAGGCGTCCGTGCTGGAGCTGGTATCGCTGAACGGCGAGCGAATCTATCGCGTCCAGGTGGCGCCGATCACCAGCGCCGCCGGCGTGGTTGTGGGCGGCATGTCGTTCGCCCAGGACGTGACGGACGCGCGCCATGCCGACCGGGAGCTGCGCGAGTCCGAACGGCGTTACCGGCTGCTGGCCGAGAACTCCTCGGACGTGGTGATGCGGGTGCGGCCGAACGGCGTGATCCTGTATGTGTCACCGGCGGTACGTGAGGTGCTCGGCCGCGAGCCCGACGAGGTGGTCGGGTGCGACCGATACTCGCTGGTGCATCCCGACCACCGGGCCGAGCTCGAGCGGGTCTACGATCAGGCCTCGAGCGGCGAACGACTGGCGTTCGTGGTGACGCGGATGGCGCACGCCTCGGGTGAGTGGGTGTGGCTGGAGACGTCCACCCGAGCGATCCGCGACGACGCCGGCAGCGTGATCGAGTTCCAGTCGAGCAGCCGCGACGTGACGGCGCGGGTGATGTCCGAGCGGGCGCTGCGCGAGCTGGAGCAGCGCCGCGACGCGCTGATCGGACAGATGATGCTCAGCCACGACGAGGAACGCGCGCGGATCGCCACCGTCCTTCACGACGACACGATGCAGGTGATGACCGCGGCGCTGCTGATGCTCGATCGGCTCAGCATGGCGGACGATCCCAGCGCGCTGCGCGAGGCGACGATCGCCGCTCGGGCGATGCTCGCCGATGCGGTCGAGCGGGCGAGGTCGATCACGTTCGAGCTGCGTCCCCAGCTGCTGGAGGCGCGCGGGCTCGACCGCGCCGTGGAGATGATCGCCGACCGCGTCCGGGCCGAGTCCGGCTGCACCGTTGCGCTGGCGCTCGCCCTGCCCCGGTTCCGCGACTCCGACGAGTGGCTTGCCTACATGACCGTCCAGGAGACGGTGCGGTCGATCGCGCGGCGTGGGGGAAGTGGCCGGCTGCAGATCGATCTGCACTACGACGGCACGTACGTCAACGGACTGGTCAGATACGAGGCCGCGGCCGGGAGCGCAACGGAGCCGCCGCTGGGACTCGATCTCGCGGCCGAGCGGATCCGCCTCTCGGGCGGGCACTTGGAGGTCGAGGCCGAGCCGGGGCATACCACGGTGCGGTTCGCGCTTCCGGCCAGGCGCCGCGAGCAGATACCCGTGTAGCTCGACCGGCGGCCGCCGCCGGTTGCTTCTGCGATGCTGTCGAGCGTGAGGCGTCCGGTAGTCGTGTTGCTCTTTTTGGCGATCTTCGCCGGCGAGCTGATGTGGCACGCGATCATCCCGCTGGTGCCCGTCTTCTCGCACCGTTTCGGTCTCTCGAAGCTGCAGGGCGGCGAGCTGTTGGCGTCGACCAGCGTGGCCATCCTGCTCGTCTCGATTCCGGCCGGGATGCTGAGCGAGCGGTTCGGCGTCCGTCGCCTGACCCTGCTCTCGCTGGCGGTGATGGCGGCTGCCGATCTGGGCCAGGGTGCTGCCGGATCGTTCGTGCAGCTGGTTGGCGCGCGGGCGCTGTTCGGAGCCGGGTTCGGCATCCTGTGGACGGCCGGCGTGGCCTGGCTGAGCGAGGTGTCGGGCGACCGCCGCGCGCAGGCGCTGTCGCTCACCGTGACAACGGCCGGGCTGGGCGGCGTCGCGGGGCCGGCGTTCGCCGGGGTGCTGGTACAGCGCTTCGGTCTGGCGGCGCCGTTCATAGTCACCGCCCTCGCCACGCTGGCGGTGCTGGTTGCGCTGATGATGGAGCCGTCCGGTTCGGGTGGAGCGGCCGAGGCCACACAACCCTTCGCCTCGATCGTGCGCGCCGCCGCCTCCGACCACGGCGTCCTGGTCAGCGTGGTGCTGATGTCGCTGGGCGGTCTGATCGGCGGCGTCGTCAATCTGCTGGTGCCGCTGCAGCTGCATCAGAACGGCGTTTCGACGGCCTCGATCGGGCTGCTGTTTGGGGTCGCGGCGGCCCTTTTCATTGCCAGCAGCGCGTTCACCGCGCGGTTCGGCGACCGCGTTGCCAGCACGGGCGTTGCGGCGGTCGTCTCGCTACTGGCGGCGGCCGTGATGGTGGTGCCGTCGATTGCGGCCTCGACGGCGCTGCTGGTGGTGTTCCTGCTGGTGCGCGCCCCGATCATGGCGGCGCTGTTCACGATCACGTTCCCGATCGGTGTTGAGGGAGCGCGGCGGGCGGGCATCACGGTCGCTGCCGTGGCCGCGCTGATCAACATCGTCTGGTCGGCGTCGGTGCTGGCAGGCCCGCTGCTGGCGGGCGTGATCGGCCAGACGGTGGGCAACCGGCTGGCATTCGTGCTCTTGTCGGTGACGTCGCTGGCCGTGTCGTGCTGGATCGCGGCCGGAAACAGACGAGCCGCGGCGGCCGTCGTCTGCGACGTCGGGTGAGTGGCGCGCGGGCCGGGCACGGCGCGGCGGCGCTGTAGGCTGTCGCCGATGCCGCGCGATCAACTGTTCGAGGTCGTCTCCGTCCTCACCGCCCTTCACTCTCCGAGCGGCGTCGAGGGCGAGATGGATGCGCATCTGATGGGGGCGCTGGCTCCGTTCGGCACGCCGACGATGGATGCCGCCGGCAACATCCTGCTCGCGATCCCCGGCGGTGGCGAGGCCGGCAAGGTGGCGCTGCTCGCGCACAAGGACGAGATCGGCGGGCTGGTCAAGCGGGTGGAGGAGGGCGGCAGGCTGGTCGCCCAGACGCTGGGCGACGCCCATCCCTGGATCTGGGGCGAGGGGCCGGTCGAGATACTGGGCCGGCACGGCACCGTGCTGGGAGTGATGTCGTTCGGCTCGCGGCACGTGTCCGACGAGTCGCCGCAGCGAAAGCAGCTCGACGACACCCCGGTCAAGTGGAAGGACGCCTGGATCGAGACGAAGCTGAGCGACCAGGCACTGGCCGAGGCGGGTGTGACGGCCGGCTCGCGGGTGGTGCCCGCGCGCTGGCGTAAGCGGGCGGTGCGGCTCGGGTCGGAGGGCGAGTACGTCGCCTGCCACGCGCTGGACGACAAGGTCGCGGTGGCGATGCTGCTGGAGCTGGCGGCGCGGCTGAAGACGCCGCGCTGCGATGTCGAGCTGGTGTTCACGGCCCGCGAGGAGGTCGGCTGCCAGGGTGCGCAGTTCTACTCCCGCCGCACCGACGCCGAGACGCTGGTTGCGCTCGAGGTGGTACCGGTCGCCAAGGAGTATGCGATCGAGCCGGGGCCAGACCCGGTCTTGATTCGGGGCGACGGCTACGGTCCGCCCGACGACGCGCTGTGCGACGAGCTGGCCGATGCCGGCGCCGCCGCCGGACTGAACGTGCGCCACGCCGTCGTCACCCGTTACGGCTCGGACGCCTCCACCACCCGCGATACCGGACGCATCGCCCGCACCGCATGCCTGGCCGCTGCGACCGAGAACACCCACGGCTTCGAGATCGTCCACCTCGACGCGATCGAGGGCTGCGTGCAGGTGCTGGAGCGGTGGCTCGGGTAGAATCGCCAACCCTGGCGGAGTAGCTCAGCTGGTTAGAGCAGCGGAATCATAATCCGCGTGTCGGGGGTTCGAGTCCCTCCTCCGCTA
>JAWVEC010000079.1:0-5317 GCA_033856975.1 Gaiellales bacterium | reverse complement strand
ACCGAGGATCCGTCACACCACTCCACGAACGGCGACCTGAGGGACGCGGCGTAGGCCGAGTGTGACGCGGGTGGCGGGGTGTGGCCGCTGGGCGCACCCCGCAGACCGGCGCTACCTGGAGCTGGTTTCAATCATCTACCGTTCGGGCGATGCTCGAGAACCGGCCCACGCCGCTGGACGCGTTGGAGTCGCGGCTGCCGAGCGCCGAGGGGCACTTCCGCCGTGACCACTTCGACCCGCCGCTGATCGACGCCGGCGGATTCGCGCTGGAGCTGGCCGGGGTGGGTGTGGCGAGACGGCTGACGCTCGACGATCTGCGCCGGCTGCCGCCTCGCGAGCTGGACGTGGTGCTGGAGTGCGCCGGTCACCGGCGCGACGAGTTCGAGCCTCCCACTCCCGGCCTGCAGTGGGGCGTCGGGGCGGTGGGCGAGGCGCGCTGGGCGGGCACCGCGCTGGCCGACGCGCTGGGCCTGGTCGAGATCGGGCCGGAGGTGACGGAGGTCGCCCTGTTCGGTGCCGATCGCGGCAGCTGCGAGGTGGCGGCCGGTGTCCACCGCTTCGCCCGCTCGATCCCGCTGGCCAAGGCGCTTCACCCCGACACGCTGCTCGTCTGGGAGATGGACGGCGAGCCGCTGCCGGTGGGGCACGGGGCGCCGCTGCGGGCGATCGTGCCGGGCTGGTATGCGACCGACTCGGTCAAGTGGCTGGAGCGGATCGAACTCGTGTGCGCGCCGTTCGATGGGCCGTTCCAGGCGCTCGACTACCGCTGGGTGGACGAGCGACACCCGCCGCCCGGGGTGCGGATGGACGAGGTACCGGTGCACAGCGTGATCACCTCGATCGATGCTGCCACGGCGCGCGGGGTGGCCTGGGGCGGTGGCGGCATCGCCCGGGTCGAGGTGCGGATCGACGACGGCGAGTGGCGAGAGGCGCGGCTCGAAAAGGGCTCGGGCGCCTACGCCCGCACCCGCTGGACGTTCGACCTGCCCCGTCCGGCACACAGCATCGCGGCGCGGGCAACCGACGTGCATGGCGACAGCCAGCCCCAGCGACCGGACTGGAATCCGGGCGGGTATCGCAACAACAGCGTCCAGCGGATCGCGCTCTAGCCGTCCGAAAGTGGACGGACTCGATTCGGCTTAGACAGTCGGGATCAGACGCCTCGGGGGGTCAGACCCCGCCGGTTTGACCCTCCAGGCGAATGCGCGCCCAGGCCACGAACGCAGCCGTCGTTCGGCTCAGCTCGCCGCTCGAGGCGCGCACCGTCGAGAAGTCGCGCACCGGATCGATGCCCGCCACCTCCGCTGTGGCCAGCGTGCCCAGCCGCAGCTCTCGCTCGACGGCCAGCTGGGAGAGGAAGCTGACGCCGTAGCCGGCCTCGACCGCCGCCTTGGCCGACTCCTGCAGGCCGAGCTCCATGGCCACGTTCAGGTCGCGGGGACGCACCCCCGCCCGTCGCAGCTCCTCCTCGATCACGCTGCGCACGCCGGCACCGGACTGCATCACGATCAGCGGCTCGACCACCAGCTCGTCCAGGGCAACGGTGCGCCCGGCGAAGCGGTGCCCCGGCGGGACGGCCAGAATCACGCGATCGCGCAGGAAGCGCTCGTAGATCAGACCCCGATGCGGCCGCGTCGCTCCCACCACGCCGAGCTCCAGCTCACGGCCGAGCACGCGGTCGATGATGGTGGCGGTGGCCTCGATCCGAAGCGAGACGGTGACGCGAGGGTGTTCGGCCCGGAAGCCGCCCAGCAACAGCGGCAGCACGTGCTCGCCCAGGCCGGTGCTGGAGCCGACCACCAGCGCACCGCCCAGCTCGCCGCCGCCGTCGCCGAGCTCGCGCTGGAACTCTTCGGACAGCGCCAGCATGCGCTGCGCATAGCGGTAGACGACCTGGCCGCGATCGGTCAGCTGCGCGCGACGGCCGCTGCGATCGAGCAGCGATGCCCCAACATCGCGCTCCAGCGCCCGAATCTGCTGGCTGACGGCGGGCTGGCTGATACCCAGCGCCTCGGCCGCGGCCGAGAACGAGCCGCGGTCGGCGACCTCGGCCAGGGTTCGAAGGTGGCGCAGATCCATAAGGGAATCTTATCGGGAACTTTCGCGGCACCGCACACGTCCGAACGGCATGCGACGGCTGACCACGATGCTTGCGATCACGCTGCTACTGCCCGGATGCAGCGGAAGCAGCTGGACGGACACGCCCGGCCAGGGCGGCCGGCCGCCCACGAGCGAACCGGTGCTGGGGGGGATTGGCGGACCGCCGCCAGCCCACCTCGAGGCGGCCACGGGAGGCGTCGAGATGGCGCAGGGGTCCGGCTGCTGGTCGTCGGTCGACGCCTCCGGCGGCGGCGTCGGCCGGTGCATCGACACCGTCAGCTGGAGCGCGCGCCACGACATACCGCGGCTCGTCGCCGGCCAGGGCGAGACGATCACGCTGAGGTTGGGCTTCGTCCCCACCGAGCCGATCGACGTGCAGTTCGCCGGCCGTCACTTCACGCTTCCCGCGCAGCGCAGCTCGACGCTGGCCGTCCACGGGCACGGGCTGCTCACGATCCTCGCGCGCGCCGCGAACGGCGACGCCTCATACGCCGCGCGCATCTAGAACTGGTTTCTCAGCCTCGGCGGCGACTCAGCCCCTGGAAGGCGAGATCGATCAGGCGCTCGGGGTCGCGGCGCAGCCGCTGCGCCGCAGATGCCGGCTTGCGCTCGACCACCAGGTCGTCCAGCCGCTCCAGCGATCGCAGCCGGCCGTCGGCGATCAGCCGCTCGTCGACGCCGCCCATGCGGCCGGCGAACGTCGTGTAGACAGGCGTCCCCAGCACAACCGCCTCCCGGTTCATGGTGCCGCCCGCGCTGACCACCAGGTCGGCGCCGGCCACCAGGCTCTGGCCGTCGATCGCGCCGTCCGGGACGTGCAGCGAGGGCAGATCGAGCGCGCGGATGCGGGCGGCCTGCTCGGGCGTGCGCGGCAGCACCACGGCGCGCACGTCGTCACGGCGCCCCAGCCGCTCGACCAGCTCGTCGAACAACGGATTCTCGAACCGGTGGTAGAGCGCGAGGTCAGCGGGCGGACGAAGCACCAGCCCGATGCGGCTGCCGTCCAGCCCCAGCGCCCGCGGCACGGCCGGCTCGGGCTCGAAGTCGGCCAGGTAGTACTCCTCCTTCAGCCCCGGATAGGTGACCAGCTTGGGCGGCCGCGCGGCGTAGCCCGAAACCCGCTCGGCCGGGATCGCATCAGGCATCAGCACGCGCTGCGCGAGCCGGCAGTTGAGGCTGTGCTGGAGCCGCGCGTACTCGTAGTCGAACATCGTCGTGTTGGGAATCCGCAGCACCCGGCAGGCCATCGGCAGGTCGGTCGAGCCGTGCGCGACCGCCACGTCGAAGCGGCCGCGGCGACCGTGGCGGATCATCGCTGCCACCCGGTCGGCCGCCGCCCGCGCCTTGCCGGCCCGCGAACCGCCGCCGTGGTGGCCGACCACCGTGTGCTCGATGCCGTGCAGCTCGAGCAGCGAGATCGTCTGCGCGAAAGCCCGCGCCGTGACCGAGACGTCCCAGCCGCGCAGCTGCATCCGCCTCACCAGGGGCGCGAAGATCGGCACGTGCGGGGAGTTGGTGAGGTCGACCCAGACGCGCACCGCTACGCCGCCGCGAAGGCGGCGCCGCGGACGGCGTTCACGACCTCGAGCTGCTGCGCCTCGGCCAGAGTCGGGAACATCGGCAGCGCCAGTCCCTCCCGGGCCGCGGCCTCCGTCTCGGGCAGCGAGCCCGCCGCGTAGCCGAGGTGTGCGAACACGGGCTGCAGGTGCAGCGGCTCGCCGTAGTAGACGGCGGAGGCGACGCCGGCCTCCTTCAGCCGGCGCTGAAGCGCATCGCGCTTGGGCGTGCGCACCATGTACAGGTGGTAGATGTGGGTGCGGGCCGGCGCCACCACCGGCAGCACGACGTGCTCTCCCAGGCCCAGCTCGCGGTAGCGGTCGGCGGCCTGCCCGCGGCGCTCGTTCCAGCCGTCCACCTCGCGCAGGAAGCGGCGCAGGATCACGGCCTGCATCTCGTCCAGGCGCGAGTTGACGCCGATGTGCTCGAACGTCCGCTTGTCGCGAGAGCCGTGGAAGCGCAGCTCGCGCAGACGCTCGGCGACGTCCTCGCTGCTCGCGATCGCCATGCCGGCATCGCCCATCGCCGGCAGGTTCTTGGTGGGGAAGAACGAGAAGGTGGCGACGTCGCCGTACGACCCGACCTGGTATCCCTCGAAGGTGGCGCCGAAGGCTTGGGCGGCGTCCTCGATCAGCGCGATGCCGTGCCGGTCGGCCAGATCGCGGAAGGCGCCCAGGTCGGCCGGCTGCCCGAAGATGTGCACCGGCATCACGGCGCGGGTGCGCTCGGTGATGGCGGCCTCGGCCGCCGCCGGGTCGAGGCACAGCGTGACGGGGTCGATGTCGGCGAACACGGGCGTGGCGCCGGTGCGTGCGATCGCCTCCGCGGTCGCGAAGAACGTGTACGCGCTGGTCACGACCTCGTCGCCGGCGCCGATGCCGAGCGACTGCATGCCCAGCTCGAGCGCGTCGGTGCCGTTGGCGAGCGCGACAGCGTGCCCGTAGCCGATCGCCGCCGCCACCTCGGCCTCGAGCGCGCGTACGTTGGGCCCGAGAATGAAGCGGCCAGACTCGATCACGTCGCAGACGAGCTGCTTGATCTCGGGCAGGAGATCCTCATACTGCCCGCGGATATCCATCAGTGGAACGGCCACAGGGGGGCGAGTTTAGCCCGCTGTCTGCCGCCTTCGTCGCAGTAGCCACCAGGCTGCGGCGGCCACCAGCGCCAGCACGACCACGTAGTCGAGGTAGCCCACGCGACGGTGCCAGGTGTCCCAGTTGGCACCGGCCGCGTCGCCGATACCCACCAGCAAGAGGCACCACGGGATGCAGCCCGCGAACGTCAGCACGGTGAAGCGGCCGAGCGGCATCCGGGCGACGCCGGCCGGCAGCGAGATGAAGGTGCGGATCACCGGCAGCATGCGCGACAGAAACACCACCCGCGTGCCGTAGCGCTCGAACCAGCCCTGCGCCTGGTCGATGCGGGCACGGGTGTGGCCGCTTCGCAGCCAGATCGCGTCGATGCCGTAGGCGCCAGCCGCCCAAGCCAGCCACGAGCCGACCAGGTTGGCGAACGCGCCGACCAGCACCGCCTGCCAGAACACCATGTCGCCCTGCGAGACGAGGTAGCCGGCGTAGACCATCGTCACCTCGCTGGGCACCGGAATGCAGGCGCTCTCCAGCACCATCAGGCCGAACACCGCCCACAGACCGTGCGCGGC
>JAWVEC010000078.1:0-6011 GCA_033856975.1 Gaiellales bacterium | reverse complement strand
CCCTTCTTGATCGCGTCCTGGTGTGACCCGGAGAAGGCGGTGTACACCAGCTCACCCGCGTAGGGGTGTCGTGGATGTATGGGAAGGTCGTTGCACTCCTCAACGATCGCCCGTGCGTCGTCGATGCGAGACAGATCGAGGCGGGGGTCGACACCCTGGGTGAGTAGGTTCAGTGCGAGGGTGATGAGATCGACGTTGCCTGTCCGCTCACCGTTACCGAATAGCGTGCCCTCCACCCGCTCGGCGCCAGCCATGAGACCAAGCTCTGCCGTGGCGACCGCTGTGCCGCGGTCGTTGTGGGGATGAACGCTGAGAATGATCCGATCGCGTGCAGAGATATGACGCTGGAACCACTCGAGCCGGTCAGCGTACACGTTGGGCGGGAACGACTCGACCGTCGTGGGCAGGTTGATGATCATCTTCTCGGAGCTGGTGGGTGCCCATTCGGCGATCACCGCCTCGCAGATTTCAAGCGCGTAGTCGAGTTCGGTGCCGTGGAAGCTCTCCGGCGAATACTCAAACACAATGGGCGTATCCGTCTGGGACGCCAGCGTCTTGCAGAGCGCGGTGCCGCGGACGGCCAGCTCGGTGACGCCCGCCCTGTCGAGCCGAAACACGACCCGCCGCTGGGTCTCGGAGGTCGAGTTGTACAGGTGCACGATCGCGCTGTGTGCGCCATCGATCGCCTCGTACGTGCGCTCGATCAACTCTGGCCGCGCCGGGGTCAGAACCGCGATGGTGGTGTCCGGCGGGATGAGGCCGCCGTCGATCAGCTGGCGAACGAAGTCGAAGTCAGTCTTGGAAGCCGACGGGAACCCGACCTCGATCTCGGTCACTCCAAGCGTGACCAGCAGGTCGAACATCCGCTGCTTGGCGGTGGCGTCCATCGGGTTGACGAGGGCCTGGTTGCCATCACGAAGATCGGTCGAACACCAGATCGGCGCTCGACTGACCACCGCGTCGGGCCAGGCCCGATCGGGCAGATCGACCGTCTCGTAGGGACGGTACTTGCGATACGGCATGGTCATGGCAAAGCTCCTCAACGACAGCGATACGTGGCGCTGCACTGACTCAGATCACATGGATCTGCAACGGCGGGGCGCCCGGGTGTTGTGGTATGTCTCGCGTCGATTCCCCTCAACGGGGAAGGAGCAGGCCAAGCCGCACCGAGCACAAACGCTCGATCACGTGGTGGATTCGGCTTAGCTCGGCGACCACGACGACGACCCTACACCCCAGGCAGCCCAACCGCAACGTCGAGCAGCCGCCGCCTCCGGCGGAAGTAAAGATTGGCATGTGGCCAGCTATGGGGCGATGGTGAGCCGTGTGATGTGCTGGCCTTCGATGGTGAAGTCCCACTTGAGATCGGCGGTGCCGCCGGGGAAGTTGCCGGTCAGGCGGCCGGTGACGAGGTAGCGGTCGGGGCCGAGTGGTTCGGTACCGGTGATCTCGGTCGTGTAGCTGTATTTCGAGGCTGCCCCGGTCTGCCACGCCCGGATCTCGGCTGTGCCGTGGCGTTCTTCGCCTTCGTCGATGACGGTGGCGTCCTCAGCGAAAAGGCTGACAATCGAGTCGATGTCGCGATCGGCATCGCGTTGGAAGTAACGCGAGATCATGTCGGGGGGGTTGGTAGACGTGTGGCGTCCTTAGCTGGTTCGAGTTGGCTGAGAGGTCAGCGATTGCTGCGGTCAGTATGCCCAGCGCGCAGTGCGGCGGGTTGTGGTTGCAGTCCTAGCGCCAGCGGGATTACGGCCGGAAGCGTACTCCCCGTGGCATCCTTTTCGGGTCTTGATCTTGACCCGAGCACTCAACGGGATACGGCTGGGTGGTAGACCCATCCGGGGTCTACCCAGCCCTATGGAGCTAAGCGGATTCGAACCGCTGACCTCCTGGGATCCGCCGTCAAGGTCGCTTCGCTCCCCTGACAGCTCCTCACCGGGCCTGCTTAAATAGCAGGCCCTCCTCCAGGCTTCCGCCTGGATCGCGCCCAGCAGGCCAAAGGTCAGCAGCCACTCAACGCGATAGGGCTGGGTAGACCCATCCAGGGTCTACCCGGCCCTATGGAGCTAAGCGGATTCGAACCGCTGACCTCCTGGGTGCGATCCAGGCGCTCTCCCAACTGAGCTATAGCCCCGCGAGAGGCTGAGTATAGCCAGCCTAGGCGGGATTCGAAGCGGCCACGAGGCCGGTTGAATCGGCATTGAGAGTGCTGCGCACCAGGTGCACATCGGGCGCCTGAGCCGGCGCCATGCGGGCCAGGCGGCCGAGCACGAAGCCGGCCGGGATCCACTGATCCGCCCCCTCCGCAACGAAAGCGAACCGCACCACCAGGCCCGAGTCGATCACGAACACGCCGCCGTGCGAGCGGCGGCGCGCGCCGTGCAGCGGGATGCCGAGTTCGCGATGGGCCAAGCGGTCGGGATCGCCGAACACCGCCGCGATCCTGGCCGCCGCCAGCCGCCGTGCGATTGGCGAACGCCCGGAGCCGATCACGGCCAGCCGGGCCGTCGAGCCACGCAGGCGCTCGGCCAGCTCGCGCACCATAGCTTCGCGCTCGCGGTCGTCGCCGTCGCCCAGCACCACCAGCACGGCGGCACCCCCGGACACGAGCTCCGTCAAGGCCGTCCCGGCGTCGCCGCCGCCCAGCGCGAACTCCTCGACCGGTTCGCCGACGGCGCCGAGTGCCGGCCGCGCCACCTTCTCGTCCACCGCCTGGTCGGTCGCGCCCCGCCGCACCAGCCCCAGCGCAGCGATCGCTGCGCCCACGACCAGCAGCCCGGCGGACAGTCGCGCCACCGACTCGGGCGATCGGCCGACCAGCAGCAGTGGCGCGGCCAGCAGGCCCAGCACCATTCCACCGCGCTCGATCGAGTTGGCCATCGCGAACATGCCCGCGCGCAGCTCTCGCGGTGTGTTCAGCTGGATCAGCGTGTCGTGCGCGACCTCAGTCACGCCGTCGGCGGCGCCCAGCATGAATGCCGCCAAGAAGGCCGTCGTCACGGTCGGCGCATCGGCCAGCAGGTAGGCGGCCGCGCCGGTGATCAGGAACGCCACGCTGACCGAGCGGCGCACGACGGCGTGGCGGCGCACGTGTCCGGTCAACGCCTCACCGAACAGGTAGCCGACGCCCAGCATCGCGGCCACGTATCCGTACGCATTCGGCTCGTGGTAGCGGTGGTCGAACAGCGGCGCGGTGACGACGTTCATCAGGCCGAAGGCGCCGGTCGCAAACGCGAACGAGGCCGTGACCGAGAACACCACCCGGCTTCGAACCAGTGCCCGCAGCAGCGCCCGCCGCGAGACGCGCACGCCGATCGAGCGCGGCAGGGCCGTCGATCCGTGGCCCGAGAACGAGTGATACAGCGCGGCGGCGGCCGCGAACGTGACCGCGTCGACCGCAAGCGCGGTGCCGATGCCGTACCGGATCACCAGAAAGCCGCCGGCGGTGGCGCCCACGATCGAGTTGATGGAGGGTGCGAGGTTATGGATCGCGTTGCCGGCCTGAAGAAGGTCTTGGGGCAGCACATCCGGCACCAGCCCGGCGGCGCTGGGCTTGGTCGCGGCCGAGAGGAACGACGACACCGCGCACAGCGCGATCACCACGTAGACGTGGCCGCTGATCGCGATCGGGATCAGCAGCAGCGTCACCACACCGCGCAACCCCTCGACCTCCGACAGTATGCGGAAGCTGCCCACCCGGTCGAGCAGTGGCGCGGACGCCAGACCGCCGAACGTGACGCTCATGATCAGCCCGACCAGGAAGACGCTGATCAGCGACGTGGAGTGGGTGTGCTGGTAGAGCCACGTGACGACCGCGGCCTGGGTCAGCCAGTCGCCCACACCTGAGACCAGTCGTCCGGCCACCACCCGCCGGAAGGCGGCCGACCGCAGCGGCGCCAGCAGGCGCACCGGGCGGCCGACCGGCCGTGGAGCGCAGGCGCGGTAGACGAAGGCCACCATCCCCAGCAGGATCGCGATGTCGCCGATCGAGATCGCCGCCGCGAACGGTACCTCCCGGGGCAAGGCGAACACGTCGCCCAGCCAGCCAAGGTGGGTGCCCGCTCCGGCCAGCACGTTGTTGTCGTCGTGCCCGTGCCGAAGCAGCACGCTGACGTCGGCGCCGGTTGCCCGCCACGCGGACAGCGCCACCGGCATCCGACCGCCGTTGGCCACGATCACGGCCAGGTTCGAGACCACGCCGAAGCCGACCAGCCAGAACCCCGGCACCCGCAGGTTGAGCACGAAGAAGCTGACGATCAGCGCGTAGCTGAGCAGGTGCAGCGGCACCACATAGGCGTCCGGCACATGGTTTCGCAGCGGCGTGAAGACCGCAAACTGCACGGCCAGCGAGGCGAACACCAGGATGTCGCCGCGGAAGCGCAGCTCGGCCAGATTCGAGAGCCGGGCACCCAACGCCCATGCGACCAGCAGGCCGACCAGCAGGGCCAGGCCGATGATCATCTCAGCTCGCCGCCCGCTGCTCTCCACTGAGACGGCGCAGCACCGAAACCAGCTCGGGGTTGTCGCTCGCCTCGGCGTTCACGGCGGACACGATGCGGGCATTGATGTTCGTCGCCCGCCGCGGCACCGGAACCTCGCTGAGCGTGGCCCGCATGCGCTCGCACACCACTTCGAGCTGCCCTACGTCAGACACCAACACCAGCGCGCCCAGGCGATCCTCGCCCAGCTGATCGACCAGGTCGCCGGCCCGCAGCAGCGCACGCAGGCGGGCGGTGGCGTCGGCAACGACTCGTTCGGCGGTCAGCTGACCGGCCGCCACGCGCACGTTCTCGAACACGTCCAGGTCGATGATCACCGTGCCGACCATGCGGGCGTTCGAGCTAGCGCGCTGATCTCCGTCGATCAGGGTCAACTTGGCGGGTTCGCTGTCGGCTGCGGGCACCGGCGGAACCGTGCGAGCCGCGATGTCGGACAGCATCGCCAGCTCGAACCGTGACAGCCGCTGCGGCGAGCAGAGGGCCAGCCGCGGGGCGTCGCCGGCCGCGAGAGTGATCGCAAAGTGCGCACCGCTGTCGAGCACTCCGGAGTTGGAGGCGAAGCCGACCCGCAGCGCTCGCTTGCAGACGTCTGCGACGTCCGCCGGATCCGCCTCGCTGCCGGCCAGTGGCTGGTAGAGCGCGCCCTCGGCCGTCCAGTTCAGCCACACCGGCCAGCCGACGATGCCGGCTGCCTCGAGCGCCGACTCGGCCGAGCCGCCGCCGGCAAGCGCCGCCCACGCCCAGCGGCGACGCCGCCTGGAGGAGAGCGACTCGGCCAGCGTGATGCCGGCCAGCGCCACTGTGGAGACGCCGAACACGGTCGTCAGGGCCAGCGGCACTCCGGGGATGCCGATCGCCGCCAGAGTCGCTGCGGCGAAGCTGACTCCGAGCATCGCAGGCGACAGCAGCGAGCTCAACCGCGGCAGCCGCAGCGTCGGGATGCGGGAGAACTCGGCGCGCAGTGCCGCAAGCTGCGAGGGGCCCATCGCAGACTGCACCGGCTGGCCCTCGATCATGGCTGTGAACGCGTGCGCGACCAGCGGATGGAACTGCGTGCCCGCCTTGTCGCGCAGCTCCTGTACAGCCTCGGCCATCGTCAGCGGCGGCCGGTATGCACGGGCCGAGGTCATGGCGTCGAAGCTGTCGCACACGATCAGGACGTGAGCCTCGACCGGGATGTCGCGCTGCGGCACCGAGTAGTAGCCGTTGCCGTCGTAGCGCTCGTGGTGCAGCTCGGCGTAGAGCGACATCTCCTGCGCGAAGTGAAAAGGCGACAACAGGCGCGCGCTCAGCCGCGGGTGGCTGCGGATCGAGCGCAGCTCCTCCTCGCTCAGCCGGCCGTGCCGAGACAGCGTCGAGACGTCGACTGCGACCTTGCCGAGATCGTGGAACCGGGCCGTGGCCACCAGCCGGGCGGCCTCCTGGTCGGGCAGCGCGATCGCCTCCACGAACCGCTCCACGTACTCGGCGACCCGCTCGGAGTGCTGCGCGGTGCTGGGATCTCGCTCGTCG
>JAWVEC010000077.1:0-2753 GCA_033856975.1 Gaiellales bacterium | reverse complement strand
CAGGTCGAGCGCATCCAGCGCATCCGGCGCGGACAGGCCGAACTTCGAGCCGTGATGGCCGGTCATGATCTTGTGGTGGGTGTCCGCCTCGATGCCGGGGGTGACGCGCACCAGCACCCGCTGCACCCGCCCGGCCTCGCCCGCCAGCCGATCGATCTGCTCCAGCTCGTGCAGGTGGTCGACCACGACCAGCCCCGCTCCGGCCGTGATCGCGGCCGCCAGGTCGGCCGGCGACTTGTTGTTTCCGTGGACGACGATCAGCTCGGGTTCGACGCCGGCCCGAAGCGCCGCCGCCAGCTCGCCCGCCGAGGCCACGTCGGCTCCCAGGCCCTCGTCGGCGAGCACCCGGATCACCTCGACCGTGGCGTTCGCCTTGCAGGCGTAGGCGGCACGCGATGCGCCGGGGTATGACTCCAGCCCGCTCAGGTAGGCGCGCGCCCGCCGCCGCAGCTCGGCCTCGTCGTAGATATAGAGCGGCGTCCCGAACCGCTCCGCCAGCTGGGAGGCGGGGACGCCCCCCAGCATCAGCTCACTCATCGACCGTGACTCCGGTGCCGGGCAACGGCCGGAAGGCCGGTGCCGGGCACCATCGAGCGGCACCCAGCGCACGGTCGCAAACAGACGACCGCCCGGCGCCGGGCAACCGCCGACGCGACAACGACCGCCCAGTCGCGGCTCGATCGTGCCAGGCACCGCTGCGCGTTGCCTGGCACGGGGTGAACTCGGTGCCTGGCAACGGCCGAAAGGCCGGTGCCTGGCACCACCGGGTAGGACAGGCCCATCGAGCCGCTCACAGCTCCGCGACCGCCCGGCGGGCGCGCTCCAGCTGCTGGGCGAGCCGCTCCGGAGACTGCCTTCCGGAGGCGGCCTCGGCCGCGGTCGGCTTGTCGAATCGCTCGCCGGCCGCCACCCGCTCTGCCACCCGGCCATGCGCCTCGCGGAAGGGCACGCCCTCGCGCACCAGCTGCTCGGCCAGGTCGGTGGCGACGCTGCGACCGTCGTCGGCCGCGGCCGCCATCCGGGCCGGGTCGAAGCGCAACCCGCGCACGCAGACGGTCAGCGCGCGCAGCGCACCCAGCAGGTCGTCGACCTGATCGAAGCTGGCCCGCTTGTCCTCCTGCAGGTCGCGGTTGTAGGCCAGCGGCAGGCCCTTGAGCGTCGCCAGCAACCCCGCCAGGCGGCCGATCGCGGTGCCGGCCTTGCCGCGGGCCAGCTCGGCCGCGTCCGGATTCTTCTTCTGCGGCATCATCGAGCTGCCGGTGGCGGCGCTGTCATCCAGCTCGGCGAAGCCGTACTCGGACGACGTCCACAGCACCAGCTCCTCGCCGATCCGCGACAGGTGCACCATGCACAGCGCGGCGGCGTAACAGAGGCCGGACAGGTAGTCGCGATCGGCAACGGCGTCGATCGAGTTCTCAAACGAGGCGCCGAACCCGAGCTCGGCCGCCACCCACTGCGGATCGAGCGGCAGGCTGGAACCGGCGAGCGCTCCCGCGCCCAGCGGACAGACATCGGCCGCCTGCCGCACCTGGCCCAGCCGGCGGCCGTCGCGCGTCAGCGCCCAGACGTGGGCGGCCAGGTGATGTCCCAGCCACACCGGCTGCGCCCGCTGGCCGTGGGTGTAGCCGGGCAGCACCGCCGCGCCGTCGCTCTGCGCCCGGTCGAGCAGCGCTGAGGCCAGCTCGCGCACGGCCACGATCGCCTCGCCGCAGGCGTCCTTCGCCCACAGCCGCATCGCCGTCTGCACCTGGTCGTTTCGGCTGCGGCCGGCGTGCACGCGCGGCCCCAGCTCACCCAGCAGCCGCTCGATCGCCGAGTGCACGTCCTCGTCGCGGGCGTCCGGCTCGACCTCGACCAGGGCCAGCGCCGCCACGATCGCATCCGCCTCGACCTGCCCGATCAGCCCCTGCCGGGCCAGCATCCTGACGTGCACCGCGCTCGCCCGCAGATCGTAGGCAAGCAGCCTTCGGTCGACCGCGAGCGAGGCGGTGAAGTCGAGGATGGCAGGATCGAGGCCGCCGGACAGGCGGCCGCTCCAGAGCGGTGCGGTCACACCCCGACTGTATCGGTCTGCGCAGCGGCGGCAGCCCACGTCTTGGTCGGCAGCGACCAGACGTGGATGAAGCCGGCGGCCGCGCCGTGCTCGAAGCGATCGCCCTCCTCGTACGTCGCCAGGCCGTGGTCGTACAGCGAGGCCTCTGCGGTCCGGCCCACGACCGCGCACCCGCCGCGGTACAGCTTGACGCGCGCGGTGCCGGTGACGGCGCCTGTGACCTGGGCCATGAAGGCCTGCAGGGCGGCGCGCAGGGGTGAGAACCAGAGCCCGTTGTAGACCAGCGTCGCGTACTGCAGCGCGAGCTGCTGCTTGGTGTGGGCGAGGTCGCGCTCGCAGACCAGCTCCTCCACCCCGGCGTAGGCCGCCAGCAGCAGCGCGGCGGCCGGCGTCTCGTAGATCTCGCGGCTCTTGATGCCGACCAGGCGGTTCTCGATCATGTCGATGCGGCCGACGCCGTGGGCGCCCGCCAGCGCCGAGGCGCGGGCGATCAGCGAGAAGTTGTCCATCGGCTCGCCGTCGATCGCAACCGGCACGCCCTGCTTGAACTCGATCTCGACCACCTGCGGCGCATGCAGCGCCCGCTCGGGCGCGATCGTGAGCGCGTAGGCCTGGTCGGGCGCGGCCGTCCAGGGATCCTCCAGCGGCCCGGCCTCGATCGAGCGGCCCCACAGGTTGTGGTCGATCGAGAACGCGGCGC
>JAWVEC010000076.1:0-22839 GCA_033856975.1 Gaiellales bacterium | reverse complement strand
CTCGACCTCGGTCAGCGGTTGCCCGAGGCGCTCGAGGTCGCGGCCTACTACGTCGTCTCCGAAGCGTTCACCAATGCCGTCAAGCATGCCCGGGCATCGGTGATAGAGCTGACCGCCCACCGCCGGGACGGGCCGCTCATGCTGACCGTTCGCGATGACGGCATCGGCGGCGCCGATCCATCACGAGGCTCGGGGATCATCGGGCTCACGGACCGGGTCGAGGCACTGGGCGGGACGATCTCGCTCGTCAGCCCGCCCGGCGCCGGGACGATGCTACACGTGCAGCTCCCGACGGATCTGGCCGAAGCCGCGAGCACGGATACGAGCCCGGCCGACGGCGCCGAGCACACGGCCGGGTTCGCCGAGACATAGGTCAGGGCAAGCGGCTCGCGAGCGAGCGGCACCACTCCACGCAACCTCGGGCTTCCGGCATACAATCGCCCGTCATGGCATCTCTCGTCCTCGGCCCGCTGCTCCGCTACGTCGGGCGCAGCCAGGCCACGGTCTGGGTCGAGACCGATCGGGCGTGCACGGTCGAGGTGCTCGGACACTCGGCTGCGACGTTCGAGGTCTACGGCCATCACTACGCGCTGGTGGCGATGGAGGGGCTCGACGAGGGCGCCGTGACCGAGTACTCGGTGCAGCTCGACGGTGATGCGGTGTGGCCGCCGGTGGCCGCCGAGCATCCGCCCAGCGCGATCCACACCCGCGAAGGCGAGCAGCAGGCACGGCTGGTGTTCGGATCATGCCGCGTCGGCGCGCCGCAGCGAGAGCCGTACACGCTCTCCCCCGAGCAGCACGAGCACGGCTTCGGCGTCGACGCGCTGTGGGCGTACTCGCGACGGCTGCGAGCCGGGATCGAGCCATGGCCGGACGCATTGCTGTTGATCGGCGACCAGGTGTACGCCGACGAGGTCTCGCCCGAGACGCTGGAGTTCGTCCGGTCGCGCCGCGACACCGGACAGCCGCCGGGCGAGGAGATCGGCGACTTCGAGGAGTACACGCGGCTCTACCGGGAGGCGTGGAGCGACCCCGACATCCGCTGGCTGCTCTCCACCGTGCCGAGCGTGATGGTGTTCGACGACCACGACGTGATTGACGACTGGAACATCTCGTGGCAGTGGCTGCAGGAGATGCGGGCGCAGCCCTGGTGGCAGGCGCGCATCACTGGCGCGTTCATGGCCTACTGGATCTATCAGCACATCGGCAACCTGCCGCCGCCGGAGCTGGCGGGGGAGGCGATGTACCGCACCGCCGTGTCGGCCAAGGGTGACGTGGGGGCGCAGCTGGAGGCGTTCGCGGAGCGAGCCGACCGCGAGTCGGCCGCCACGCGCTGGGCGTGCCTCCGCGACTTCGGACGCTCGCGGGTGCTGGTGGTGGATAGCCGCGCCGCGCGCGTGCTGGACGACGACCACCGCGACCTGATCGACGAGGACGAGTGGGCCTGGATCGCAGCCCGAAGCCGCGAGCCGGTCGATCACCTGGTGATCGTGAGCTCGCTGCCGGTCTTCATGTCGCCCGGCATCCACTACTTCGAGGCCTGGAACGAGGCCGTCTGCGCTGGGGTTTGGGGCAGAGCCGCTGCCGGGGTCGGGGAGCGGATCCGCCGCGCGCTCGACCTCGAGCACTGGTCGGCCTTCCAAAGCTCCTTCGTCAGGATGGTGCAGCTGATTCGGGACGTGGCGACCGCAGAAGGCGGCGCGCCGGCGCCCGCCTCGATCACCGTTGTCGGCGGTGACATCCACAACGCCTACGTCGCCGAGGTGTCGCTGGGACGGCTGGACGCGGACCGCAGCAGGGTGCATCAGGTCGTCTGCTCGCCGTTTAGAAACCCGCTCCCCCCGTCCCAACAGCGAATCGTCCTGCTCACGAATACCCGTGCCGCCGCCACCGTGCTGCGCACGCTCGCCCGGCTCGCCGGGGTGCGGCGACCGTCGGTACGCTGGCGCTACCGGGCGGGTCCCACCTTCGACAACTCGATCGGCGTGATCGAGCTCGACGGCCGCCGGGCCGAGGTCACGATCTTCCGTGCCGAGCCGGGCGAGGAGGCCCAGTCGCTACAGCCGCTGCACACGCGGGTGCTGGCTGACGGCCCGCGGGCGAGCGCTCAGGAGCGGACGGCGGAGTCGGCCTCGCGCTGACCCGGCGGGGCGGCGCCCTCGGCCGCCTCTTCGACCGGCGCCCCCAAGCGCAGCAGCCAGCCGCCGAACGCGACCGCACAGAGCGCGAACCAGCCCCAGCCGAGCGCGACGCCGGCGACCACGTCGGACACCCAGTGCAGGTCGAGAAGCACGCGGCTGCAGGCGACGGCCACGGTCAGTCCGACCGCGACAGCCACCAGCGCCGCTCTGGCCGGCGACGAGCGGCGACGGCCTGCCAGCAGCGCAAGCGCGGCGAACATGGCCGCGGCGCTCGACGAGTGGCCGCTGGGAAAGGATGGGCCGAGGTGGGCGGCGGCCGGGTCGAGCGTGGGACGCGCCCGGTCGACTGCGGCCTTCACCACGTTGGTGACCAGCGAGTCGCCGATCGTGACGACCACCAGGAAGAGTGGGATCCAGCGGTTGGGCACGCGTCTCCACTCGATCACGCCGGCCGCGACCACGATCACGATCATGCCCCACGTCGAGGCCATGCTGGTGATGGCGTCCAGCACCTGGTGTGTGAAGTGACCGCTGTTTCGGTGCGACCAGCGGGCGGCGGCCGCGTCGAAGTCTGCAAGCGCCGCGCTGCGGCGCACCAGCAGGGCCAGCAACGAGACGATGATGCCGGCCACGACCAGCGTCACGGCCGCCATCGTCAGCGCCAGGCCGGTCAGCGCCTCAGCATCCAGCCGGCTGTGGACGAACCGCCGCACACGGCTGTGCTGCCGGATCTCGTCGGCCACCGCCTGGTCGGGCGCGCGGCCCCACCAGTGGCGCAGCGCCGCTCGCGCGGCCAGCCACGCCGCCGCACCCGCGGCGACGGATACGGCCAGCAGTGCGATCAGCGGCATGGGCGTTTCACCATGCCTCCATGTTTGCCCCAAAACACCTGTGGGTACACATCTCGGCACACTAGACGCGTCCATCGGCGGTGTGCCTATCCGTCGCAGCAATGGCCGGCCCGGCCGCCTGCCCGCCGATTCGAGTTGTCAACGCTGGGAGCATGCGATGAGCGCCGCCGAGCATCTGAGGGTCCGGCACAGGGCCGTCACACCGGGGAGTCATGAATCTGCCGATCGGCAGAAGGACGGCCCCGCGTTCCTCGCGCCTCGCGCCGGCGGCGTCGCCACCCGCGCAGGGGAGCGCATGGCCGGCCATCCGGTGGTCGCGTTCATCGTCGTGACGCTGATCGGGTTCGTGCTGTTGGCGGCCGTCGCCGTGCTGACGGGTTGGTTGCTCAAGACGTACGTCCTCCCGGAGCGCGGCATCGGGCACGCGGACGAGCAGGTCAACGTCTGGCTCGCGCACCATCGCACCAGCCTGCGAACGGACATCTCGTTCTGGCTGTCGGGGATCGGCGACGTGTTTGCGATCCCGGCGCTGGTCGCGGTCACCACCGTGATCGCGCTCGTCATGCGCAGGTGGCGCGTGGCGGCCTTCCTGCTGACGGCGATCGCGGTCGAGGCCGCCACCTACCGCGTCGTCACGCTGACCATCCACCGAAACCGCCCGGACGTACACCGGCTCGACAGCCTGCCCGTCAACGAGAGCTTCTACTCGGGCCACACCGGCGCCTCGGTGGCCGTCTACTGCGGCCTCGCCCTGCTGATCACTTGCCGGATGCGCAGCGCCCTCGCGCGCCCACTGTGCTGGACGGTGGCGATCGCGATTCCGCTGCTGGTGGCGCTGTCTCGCATGTACCGTGGCATGCACCACCCGACCGATGTCGCCGCCGGCGCGCTGGTCGGAGTCGGCTGCCTGATCATCGCCATCGCCGCGGCACGAGCCGCGCGAGCTGCAGACGTGGCCGGTGACCGGTCGTGACCAGGATCGCGGTGATCGCGCACGCGGGCAAGAGCATCGAGGGCGGCCTGCCCGAGCTGCGGCATACGCTCGCCCGGCATGGAGTCAGTGACCCGCTGTGGGTGGAGGTGCCAAAGAGCCGCCGTGCGCCGGCGCAGGTGAAGCGACTGCTCAAGAAGGGGGCTGACCACTTCTTTGTCTGGGGTGGCGACGGCATGGCGCAGCGCTGCATCGACACGCTGGCGGGCACGGATGCGACCATGGCGATCATCCCGGCCGGCACCGCCAACCTGCTGGCCTCGAACCTCGGCATCCCCAAGGATATCGAGGCCGCCGTGATGATCGGCCTGCACGGGCACGTGCGCAAGATCGACGTCGTGCGCATGAACGGCGAGCGCTTCGCGGTGATGGCTGGCGCCGGTTTCGACGCCAACATGATCAACGGCGCCGATGGTGGCCTGAAGGACAAGCTGGGCCGTGCTGCGTACGTCTGGACGGGCACCAAGAGCTTTCGCAACCCTCCCTTCAAGGCCAAGATCCAGGTCGACGGCAGCCCCTGGTACGAGGGCCCCGCAAGCTGCATCCTGGCCGGGAACGTGGGCGCACTGTTCGGCGGCGTGCGGGTGTTCGCCGACGCCGAGCCTGACGACGGCATGTTCGACCTGGCGGTCGTGACCGCCGAGGGCATGGCCCAGTGGGCGCGTACCGTCGGCCGCACGCTGACCGGCAGCCCCGAGCAGTCGCCGTTCTTTCAGTCGACGAAGGCCCGCAAGATCAAGGTCAAGCTCAACCGCAAGGTGCTGTACGAGCTGGATGGCGGGGCGCGCACGAAGGTGAAGGCCTACCGGCTCAAGATCGAGCCCGGCGCGATCGCGGTGTGCGTGCCGGCGACCACCCGAAACGGAGATGGAGACACATGAGCAGCATGCAGGCGCAGGCCCGGTCGACGGGACACAGCGCGGTTCACAGCACGACGTTCGAGGCACTGGCACGGATCGGATTCGTTGCCCGCGGCGTGATCTACGCGACAATCGGCCTGCTGGCGATCCAGGTCGCGATGCATGCGTCGTCGTCGTCCAGCAAGTCGACCGACCAGCGGGGCGCGATGGAGACGATCCAGCACCAGCCGTTCGGCCACTGGCTGCTGATCGCGGTCGCCGTCGGCCTCGGCGCCTACTCGCTGTGGCGATTCGTCCAGGCCTTCTTCGGACAGGGTCCCGAGGGCGGCGGCGACAGCTCGAACATGGGGCGCGTGACCGCCGCCGCCAGCGGCGTGGCCTACGCGGCGATGTGCGCGCTGGCCGTCTCGATCTTGCTGGGCTCCTCGAGCCAGAGCTCAGGCAGCCCCCATAAGTCGACCGCCGGCGTGCTCGGCTGGCCAGGTGGTCAGTGGCTGGTCGGAGCGGCGGGCGTGATCTTCATCGGCGTGGCCCTTTACCAGGGCTACAAGGGCGTCAGCAAGAAGTTCCTCGAGGAGGACAAGACCGAACAGATGGGCGCGACCACGAAGCGCTGGTTCACCGGTCTGGGCGTGATCGGCCACCTTGCGCGGATGATCGCCTTCGGCCTGATCGGCATCTTCGTGCTGAAGGCCGCGATCGACTACGCACCCAAGAAGGCGGTCGGCCTGGACGGAGCGCTGGCCAAGATCGCCCACCACTCCTACGGGCCGCTGCTGCTCGGTGTGGTGGCCGCCGGCCTGTTCGCGTTTGGTCTCTACTCGATCGCGGACGCCCGCTACCGACGCATCTAGAGTGGAAAACATGACAGTTTCGTTATGGAGATTGCCCGTGCAGCCATGCCGTCGTAGCCTGGGAGCTGCCCCTCCAGCGAAGGCCGCGAATGCCCACTGCCCGGTTTGGAACCAGCCGCTGCGGTAACACCGACATCCGAAACCACGGGCGATGACCCGCATCGCCGTGGTCGCGGTGCTCGCCGGCCTGCTCCTCGGCCTCGCCGCCCCGTCCGTCGGCCACCCGGCCCAGCGTGGCGGTCCGGCCATGGTGCCGGTGATCGTTACGCTGAAAGCCCAGGCCAACCTGAGCGCCGTGCCGCACGGGTCGCGGCGGGCCCGGCTGCGCGGATTGGAGGAGCTGCTCCGCCAGACGGCGGACAGCACGCAGCCGCCCGTGCTGGGCCTGCTGGACAAGCGTCGGGCTCAGGGGCTGGCGTCGAAGATCCAGCCGCTGTGGGTCGTGAACGCCGTCGCCGTGACGGCCGCTCCGTCGGTGATCGATGAGCTGAAGGGCTTGCCCGAAGTCGCGCGGGTCGACCCGGACGGCAGATTTCTGGCACCGGCTGGATCTGGATCGAGCCCCGCGGAGCCGAACGTCTCGGCGATCGGTGCCGCGGCCGTGTGGGACGAGGGGGACACGGGCGCGGGGGTTGTCGTCGCCAGCCTCGATACCGGAGTCGACGCCAGCCATCCCGATCTGGCCGCTCGCTGGCGCGGCGGCACCAACAGCTGGTTCGACCCCTACGGCGAGCACCCCACCATCCCGACCGATGTCAACGGACACGGCACGCACACGATGGGCGTGATGGTGGGAGGCGACTCCGGCGGCAGCTGGATCGGCGTCGCTCCCGGCGCCACCTGGATCGCGGCCAAGATCTTCGACGATCGCGGTTCGGCGACCGTGAGCGCGGTACACCTCGCGTTCCAGTGGCTGCTCGATCCCGACTCCGATCCGGCGACGGCCGATGCTCCCCAGGTCGTGAACAACTCGTGGACGCTGGCCGGAGGCTGCGACCTCACGTTCGAACCTGACATCCAGGCGCTGCGATCGGCCGGAATCCTGCCCGTGTTCGCAGCCGGCAACTTCGGCCCGACATCGTCCAGCGACGCAAGCCCGGCTAACAACCCCGGCGCGCTGTCGGTGGGCTCGGTCGACGCATCGGATACGATCGCTTCCGACTCGAGCCGTGGCCCGACGGCCTGCGGACAGCTCCAGACGACGTTCCCGAGCGTGGTCGCGCCCGGCGTCGGCATCCGGTCCGCCGACCTGTTCGGGGCGTTCTCGAGCCAGTCCGGCACGTCGATGGCCGCACCGCACGTCGCCGGGGCGCTCGCCCTGATGCTCTCGGCGCACCCCGGGCTGGGCGCCGACGCCCAGGAGTCGCTGCTGCGGACGACCGCCCTCGATCTGGCGCCGGCCGGCTCTGACGACAGCTATGGCTCCGGACGGATCGACGTTGCTGCCGCGGTCGCGGCGGCGGCGCAGCCGGACAGCACCGGCCCGGATGTCAGCGGGCAGGTGGTGGCCCCCGACGGCGCCTCGATCGAGGCGATCGCGGCCGACCTGCGGTCGCCGGTCACGGGTGCTGAGTGGTTCCAGGGACCCGACCCAGGAGCGGGGCTGGGATCGCCGATGGCCGCAGCCGACGGGTCGTTCGACTCGCTGAGCGAATCGCTGACCGGCGACGTCTCTGCGCTGCCGGCCGGATCGTGGACGCTCGGCATCCGGGCGCGGGACGCAGCCGGCAACTGGGGGCCGGTGGCTCACCTGGACGTCGCATCGCCCGGGAGCGACCGGATATTCGCCGACGGCTTCGGCGGCGGTCTCTCGGCTTGGTCGACCATCGTCGGAGGCACGGCGTTGGCGACGACCCCGGCGGCCGAGCTCCACGGCGCCGACGGCTGGGGGCTCGAGGTCACGGTGTCAGGATCCAGGCCAGCCTTCGTGTCCGACCACACCCCCACAGCGGAGCCAAGCTATCGCTCGAGGTTCTACTTCGACCCCGGCTCGAGCCTGACCGGGAGACACGCGTGGACGGTCTTCGACGCCCGCTCGCGGACCGGCGCCCGGCTGTTCAAGGTCGCGTTCCGGTCGCGGGTCACCTCCGGCTGGGGGCGGCGCGAGTGGCTGCGGATCGCGGCGCGCACACCGGCGGGCGTCGTCTCCGGCCGGCTGGTGCCGATCACCGCCGGCGTCCACCGGGTCGAGGTGGCATGGGATGCTGCGGCCGGATCGCTCTCGCTGTCTGTTGACGGTGCGGCGTCGGACGGGCTGGCCGGACTGTCGATCTCGGACTATCGGCTGGAGACGGCCGACCTGGGCGCGATTGGCGGGCTCAGCAGCACCGCCGCCGGGGTGCTCCGCTTTGACGAGTTCGCGTCGGCCCGCAGCTTCGCGATCGGGCCGTGATCGTGCAGCGCCGTGTCAAGTCATCCAAGCGCCGGTTGGGACTGCTGCTGGTAGCCGCCGGTGCTGCCACTGCCCCTGCCGTGACGGCCCAGAAGGCGTTGGCGGACACCGCCGGTTCGCCGGTGCAGAGCGCCGCCGGGTACCCGCTCGCGCGGACGCTCCGCTATGGCTCGTGGGGAGCCGATGTGATTCGCCTTCAGCAGCTTCTCGGCGTCACCCAGGATGGTCGCTTCGATCGCGCCACGCTGATCGCCGTACGACGGGTCGAGCGTCGCCGCGACCTCCCCCTCGACGGCACGGTCACGCCCGCCCTGTGGGAGATGCTGCGGGTCGAGGTGGCCGGCCGCGACGCTGATCCGGTGCTGCGGTTCGGCGACCGCGGCCAGCAGGTGCAAGAGCTTCAGCGGCGGCTCGGGGTTCCGGTAAACGGCATCTTTGACACCGCCACGGCCGGTGCCGTTGCACGCTTCCAAGCCGGTCATGGCCTGGTCGCCGACGGCCAGGTTGGCAGGTTCACGCGCGTCGTGCTGGAGATCACGCCGGCCGAAATCGCCCCGGTGGCGTCGGGCGACTCCGGAAACACGGGCACCGTCGTCTCCTCGGATCTCGGCAGTCGCGCCGCCTCGCTCAGCCTGGTCTACCTGGGCACGCCGTACGTCTGGGGCGGCGAGCAGCCCGGCGGGTTCGACTGCTCGGGCCTGGTGCAGTACGTCTATGGCCGGGTCGGCATCGATCTGCCACGCGTTGCGGCCGATCAGTACCGCGCCGGCGACCGCGTCAGCCGAGCGGATCTGCGTGCCGGCGACCTCGTCTTCTTCGACAACCTCGGTCACGTCGGGATCTACATCGGGCATGATCGATTCGTCCATGCACCGCACACCGGCACGGTCGTCCAGATCGCCCAGCTGGACGGCTGGTACGCCGAGCACTACGTGGGCGCGACAAGGGTCTGGTAGACACCCTCCCGGGACGGGTCTCAGCCCTGGGCGGCCTGGGAAGCGCGCGTCCTGGCGCCGGCGGACGCCGCCGGGATGCGGCGGCGCTGTGATTTGCGCTTGTCCACCCACCGCCACCAGGTCGCCGCCGCGACCAGCGCGGCCGAGATCGCGTAGATGCCGGCCACCCAGGGGGCGCCGGAGTCGGTGCCCTCGGCGATGCCGTGCACGAGGATGGCCAGCCACATCACGTAACCGAAGTAGTGGATCGATCGCCAGACGCGGATCGAGATCCACTTCGCCTCGCGCATCTTGAAGGTCGCGGGCAGCACCACGCTCAGCCAAAGGGCGAACACCCCAAGCTGCACCCCGATCCGGGAGTCGATGCCGGCCAGCGTGAGTGGCCCGACCCGTGCGTAGTGGTCGAACATCAGCGTGCCGATGTGCGTGACCAGCGCCACCAGCCCCAGGCTGGAGAGGAAGCGGTGGAAGATGAACTGCGAGGCGGCCGGCTTCCACGATCGCGCGGACAGCAGGATGCCCCAGCAGACGACCAGCGTGTAGCAGCCAAACGCGGTGAACGCGCTGGCGCGGCTCAGCTCCCACAGGGTCGTCTCGCTCATCGCTGCTCCCAGGGCCGGTTGACGATCCGGGTGTCGCGGGTGCAGACCGAGGCGGCCTCGTCGAGCTCCCAGATCACCTCGGGACGGATCGAGACGACGCTCGCGAGCACATCGGCCGCGACTGGGTCGGCCGCGATCACCGTCGCCTGGGCGGCCGCACAGGGCCGGCCCGTCGCGGGATCGATCAGATGATGGGCCTCGACGCCGTCGCCGTTTCGCCAATGGCGCCGGGCGGAGCTGGACGTGGCGACACCCTCGCCGGGACGAAGCACGATCTCCTCGTCGTGTCCCGACGGCAGATCGACCACGATCGAGTGCTCTCCGCGGACGGCGTGGAGATCGCCGCCCCCGTCGATCAGCAGCGAAAGCTCCTCGCACATGCTCGCCGCCAGCCGTCCGGCGCGGACCACCGACCAGCTCTTGGCGATCCCGCCCAGGTCGAGCTGGGCGTCGGCCGGCAGGCACGCGGTGCGGTGGCGTGAGTCGAGTTCGATCCGTCCCTCGATCGCGCTCACATCCGCGGGGCTCTGGTCGATGCCCGCAGCCTGTTCGAGCAGGCTCGAGCGGTACCCCCACTCCACCAGCGCTCCGCCGATCAGAGGCTGGAAGACACCCCGCGTTCGCGTTGTCCACTCATCACAGGCCCGCAGCAGATCGAAGGTCTCAGCGCTGACGGCAACCGGCGTGCCGGCGCACCGGTTGAGGTGGGAGAGCTCGCTGTCCTCCAGGAAGCGCGACCAGCGAGACTCGTCTGCGGCCACCAGTGCGGTGACGGCGCCCGCCGTCTCGGCCGGCACGCTGCCCTCGTGGTAGATCCGCCAGGTCGTGCCCATCGCCGGCCACGTCCAGGCGCAACGCTGCCGCGTCACGGTCTCCATCAGCTCGCGGTGGTGGTCGGAGGCGGCGGGTCGTTGACCGGCGTCGGGTCGGGCGATCCGCCGCCACTCGCGGTCGTGGGGGCGGAGGCACCGCTCACCGAGACCGCGTGGTACACCGTGCCCTGCGTGTACGTCGTGGCCGCCGACGTGCCCTGCGACCGTGCCAGCCGAAGCGCTCGCAGGATGGCGGCCTGCGACCGCCTCGTCTCGGCCACCAGATGGTTGTAGCGGATCGAGAGGTCGTGGATGCGCCGCGCCGTGGCCCGGTCGTGGCGCTGGCTTCGGCTTGCGGTTCGCTCCCAGTAGGCGACCTGCTCCCGCCAGCGACCGCTGGTGTCGCGGGCGCTGAGGGCGAAGGCGAGCGCGGCGGTACACACGAGTGCAACGATCGCCGTGTAGATCCTGATTGCGACCGTGGTCACGGCGCACCTTCGGCGGCCAGCTGCTGCTTCGCCTCGGCGATCAGCCTGTCACCCTCCGCCTTGGCGTCGGCGATCCACTGGGCCCCGCGTGCCTGCGACGCCGCCACCAGCGCGTCCGCCTGGCTCTTGGCGTTCGCCAGCATCTGATCCGCGGTGGCCTGCGCGCTGGCAATCTTCGACGAGTCGCCGGTACTGCGCGCCTCCGCGATCAGTTCGCTTCCCTTCTTGGTCGCCTCGCTGATCACCTCGCCACCCGTCTTACGCGCCTCGGCAAGGTCGGCAGCGGCCTTCGCCTGCGCCTCAGCCAGCAGTTCCTGGGCCTTGGCCTGGGCTTCGGCCAGGGTGCCGGAGGTTCCACCCCCGCCGCTCGCGCCACCGCCGCCGCCGGTCCCGCCACCCCCGCCGCCGGTCGTCGGCGCTGTGACGGGAGAGTGGACGACGGTGGTGGTGGTGACCACCCTATCGGGCAACCGGACGACGTTACCGCCGCCGCCACCGCGACCGGCCGGGATCCGGGGCGCCGACCAGCGCGCCAGATGCGTCTTGGAACCGCCCAGCGGTGAGATTCCCTGTTGCGCTTGGACGAGCGTCGGAAGTCCAGAATTGCCAGCTTTTACCAGCATGTGCATCGCCACAGCCACGGCGAACGCCGCGCACAGCGCCGCCATTCCGACGTAGACAAATCGGCGTCGCGGCGTCGATACGGCATTGAGACCAGCATCGGCCATTGAGACCCGAGCTCCTGTGAGAGGACCCCGATCGCGCAAGAGGCCGCGACCGTCGATGCTGTAAATATCGGCAGGCCGACCGCCGGCTGATCCCCCTTTGGAGGATGCGGGACTCGGCTCCGGTGCGGCAACGCGACCTGTGTTTGGTGCATCAGCGGCTGAGAAGTGCATCCTGGCGAGCTGGATCGCCGCCGCCAGGCCGACCGCCGCACCGAGGTATGGGGCTGATCTTCGCAGGAAAACGCTCCCGTCGGATGACCCACCCTAGGCCGCAAGTTGAAGGATTCTGCGGGTCCGATGTAAGCGCCACGTAACGCGATGCATTGAGGTCTGTTTGCGGCGTTCTGGCCCGCTCCGGCACATGACAGTTGCGTGACATGTCCGTGACAGGCACGACATGTTCCTTTGATTCCGCGAACGACCCTCGCATAGTGGCGGCGTTGCAAACCGGTCCGCGTGAGCGCGGAAGCTCCACCAGAGAGAGGTTCATCGTGGCGACATCCGCGACCGTTTCAGAGAAGCTCCAGTCGACAGGTTCTCCGCGCCGCTCCAAGCTGCTCACAGCAGCGTTCCTGCTGGCGCTGTTTCTCCTGATGACCCTGCTTCCGGGCGGGCCCAACGGCCGGGCCGCCGCCACCGGATGCCCGGCCGGCGGCTGCACCGTCACGGTGCGGGCGTTTGCGCCTGCGTTTCCGGATGCCAATCCCGGCATCGGGGCGGGACTCGGCAAGGGCGCCGCGCTTGCGAACTTCAACTTCGTCGTAAACCTGGACAACACCAGCCTCCCCCACGGCGCCATCGAGGCGGACGGCTCCACCGTGCCCTACCACGACGCCAACGGCTATGCCCACACGCAGAGCAACAGCCCGGTGGTCGCGGTCGGCGGCTGCGCGACGCCGGCCTGCAACGGCTCGTCCGACCGCAACGTCGTCACGCTCCCGACGGGGCGCTACCTGATCAGCGTCCGTGCGCCCGACCACAAGCTGTGGGGTGTGTTGATCACGCTGCCGCGCGACGCCGCGTCGGACGGGACGATGAGCGCCGATGTGGTGCTGACCGAGGCCAGCGCGGCCAAGCCGCTGCCGCTCGGCTCCAACAAGATCTTCGTGTTCAATGACAGCGCCGACACCAACGGCGCCCCTGACCCCAACGAACCGGGACTCCAGGGATTCACGATCGAGATGTACGAGCAGACCAACTCGCGCATCTCGGTGGACTACAACGGCGACCCGCTCTGTTCGAACCCGGCCGCCGGCGCGCCCGCGCCCGGCAGCTGGCCCAACTGCGAGACCGACTCCGATGGATTCACGCAGGTCGACCAGCTCGGCCCGGCCACGTACTTCACCGAGGCCGTTCCACCGGCCGGTCCGTGCAACGACAACCCGGATAGCCAGTGGTTCCAGACGACGACCATCGACGGCGGCCTGCCGCTGATGACGCCGGTCGAGGAGGGCGCCAGCGGTGCTGGCGCGCCGACTGCCCTGGCTGCTGACGGCGGAACGCCCGGCCCCAAGGGAACCATCAACTTCTTCGGGTTCGTGTGCGCCCCGCTCGATATCGCCAGCCCGGGCACGGCCGAGGTTACGGGTACCGCGGTCAACCTCGAGACCTACGCCGCAGGGGCCGACCTGTACGGCGATCCGGTCGCGAACCCACTCGTTTCGCTGAGCGACGTCAGCACCGGCGAGACGATCTACGTCGGCCAGGGCGACGCGAACGGTAACTTCGACATCCAGGGTGTGCCCGCCGGAACCTACAACCTGGCGATCTGGGACGAGCAGCTCGCCTACATCACCAAGTTCGTCACGGTGATGATCAACGACGGCGACGTGGTCGACCTGAACACCCCCGACGCCAACGGCAACGACGGCATCGGCGTGCCACGCTGGCAGGGCTGGCTCCAAGGTTTCGTGTACAAGGACACCAACGGCAACGGCAAGAAGGATGCCGGTGAGCCCGTTATCCCGAACACGGACGTCGACCAGCGATGGCGGGACGGCTCGATCCGTGATGCCACGTTCACCGACAGCACCGGCTACTACGAGTACCCGACGGCCGAGGGTGGCGCGCTCAACAAGTGGATCATCAACGAGCAGGGCTTCGCCCGCTTCTCCTCCTACCCGGGTCCGTCCGTGCACGATCCGCTGAACCCGGCGGTCGTCCAGCCGTCGTGCGCGGTGCTGCCGCCCAACTCGCCGGCACCGAACTGCCTTCCGGTCGACCAGGGCGGCGGGCTGCTGACCAACCAGCTCGTGCAGCCTGGGATCCACTCCATCGTCGACTGGGGCAAGCGCGACTATCCGTCCAACCAGCCCGGTCAGATCGTCGGCGTCACCTACTGGGCGACGACGCGCAACGAGTTCCACGCGCCGCTCCAGGCCCACGAGGACTACGAGCCTGGCATCCCCGACGTAACCGTGTATCTCGAGGGGCTCGGCCCCGACAACACGCCGAACACGGCCGACGACGTGCTGCTGAACTCCTACGTCACCGACCACTGGCAGGGCCCGACCTCCGACCAGAGCCCGCCGCAGACCTGCAAGCTGACCGACTCCACCGGAGCCGACGTCACCGGAGACTTCAACTCCTTCATCTCCTCGCTGTGCATGGATCAGGCGCTGCCGGTCGTGGGCACCAAGGACGGCGCGTTCGACGGCGGATACGCCTTCGCCGACTACTGCCCCAACGGGCTGGATCTGAATGCTTCCGACCCGGACAACGCGCCGTGCTGGAACGCTGCCCATGACACAGACGTCGCCACGGAGCCGCTTGTCGCGGGCACCTACATCACGCACTTCGTCGCCCCCACCGATCCCACCGACGCCCGGCCATGCAACACCGATGCCGCCGATCCCAACGTCAGCACCGCCAAGGGCGACATCCCCGGCGGCGGCGACGGCTGCCTCTACCGGCCGGTCAAGGAGGAGGACGTCAACGTCGACCTCGGCCAGCAGTTCGGGCCCGCGATCCCACCGCCGGCCTGTGTTGGTGACGACCACCTGATCGACCAGTCGACGCTCGTCACCCGCAGCCCCTACTTCGGCAACCCGGCCTCCCATGCGCCGCTCTGCGACAAGCGCCTGGTGGTGCTTCAGAACCAGCAGAACGCCAACGCCGACTTCAACCTTATGACGAACTTCACGACCGACCCCAACGGCGCCAACCCCTCAGACACGCGCATCGGCGACGTGCAGGTGCCGGGCCGCGCCGTCGGACTCTCGCTGAACGACCTGGTGTTCGACACCAACCCAGCCTCGCCCATGTTCGGCAACAACGCGGCCGCCCCGGGGCTGCCGGTCGGAATCTATGCACGCTACGACAAGAACCCCGGCCACTGGCGGTTGTTCACGACCGTCACGACCTCCGACATCGGCAGCTACGAGGCGCTGCTGCCGTCCACCGAGACGCTCAACTGCCCGATCCCGCAAGGGCCGTGCCTGGGCATGTACCGGTTCCTGGTCGACGATCCGGGCACGCCGAACCACCCGAACGCCAACTACGACCCCAACTTCGCACGCGGCACTGACTACATCGGCGAAGTCTGGCCCGGCAAGACCAACGTCGAGCTGGATACGCCGATGATCCCGATCGCGGTCGGCAGCGACTGCCGCACGCCTTCCGGCGATCCGGAGCTGCTCCAGGTATCGCGTCCCTACGTTCTGGCCACCGACCTGACTGCCACGTCACGCCGGATCACGATCCAGGGCGTCGGCTTCGGAACCACGCCGGGAACGGTCACCCTGTCCGATCCACGCGGTGCGGGCTCATCCCGCACGCTGGGCCCGGTGCTGAACGCCAACCCGGCGGTCGCGGCCGGCGGCATCGTCAGCTGGACGGATCGACAGATCCTGATCCAGGTACCGGCGACCGCCGGGTCGTTCCCCGCCGGCCAGAAGCAGCTCTCGATCACCGAGAACGGCCGCAGCACCGCGAACGGCATCACGATCCACGTGCTCGGCACGGGCTACAACCCGCCGGTCGTGAACGTGCCGGCATGGAACGGCACCGGCAACCGGCACGCGATCCAGAACGCGATCGACGCCGCGGCGGCGAAGAGCCTGCTCGTGCTCTCGCCCGGCACCTACTACGAGAACGTGGTGATGTGGAAGCCGGAGATCATCCAGGGCCTCGGCGTGGGCGGCACCTTCGGCGCCGAGAACCTCCAGGCCACCACACCTGGCGATCCCCGCTTCTCGATCCCAGGCTCGGTCATCGACGGCCGCTTCTTCGGCACCAACCAGGGTGACTGGAACGCGACCGTGGCCGCGCACGCCAACTCGGGCAGCCCCAAGTACCAGGGCGCGCCCACGCTGGCGGACGTGATGAGCGGCGCCGACGTGCTCGTGCTCGCCAAGACCACGGGGGCCTACGCGATCCCCAACGGCGTCACCGGCACGTTCAGCGCGGCCCGCGTTGACGGCGTCTCGCTCGCGACCGGTGGCGGCAACCCGGGCGCCGGCGGCATACAGATCCAGGCTCGCGGTGACAACACGCAGATCACCAACGCGCTGCTCTCGGGCAACAGCGGCGGCTACTCGGGAGGCATCGGAGTCGGCCGGCCGGACGCGAACAGCCACAACTTCAACGTCCGGATCCAGTATGACCGGGTGATTGGAAACGGCTCCCCCGGAACGCTGGCGGGCCCGGTGGAGGCCGGCGGCATCGGCCTCTTCGGCGGATCGAATGACTACCAGGTGGCGAACAGCCTGGTCTGCTCCAACCACACCGGCGAGCCCGATTCGCAGGGCTTCGGTGCCGGCATCGGACATTACGGACGCAGCCTCAACGGCGTGATCACTCAGAACCAGATCCTGTTCAACACCTCGATCGAGTCGGGCGGCGGAGTCTCCGTCAAGCAGCAGGTCGGCACGCTGGCCGGCACCGGCCGGGTGGACATCACCCGCAACATCATCCAGACCAACCTGTCGGGCAACGACGGCGGCGGCATCCTCGTCGATGGCGCCCTGACGACGCAGATCAACATCGAGAACAACATGATCGACGACAACGTCGCGTCCGACATGGGCGGCGCGATCATGCTGCACGACTCGACCAACGTCCGGATCGACGATGACACGGTCGCCAACAACGTGTCGGTTGCGGCACCGGTGATCGGCAGCGCCTCGGCCACGCCTCACTCGGCCGGCCTGGCGGTGGACGACAACAGCGCGGCCTTCCAGGCCACGCTTGGAGGTTCGGCGCCGCACTACTCGCGGCCCAACCGGCTGCGGGAGAACATCTTCTGGCAGAACGAGGCGTTCACGATGGAGATCAAGCAGCCTCAGTCTGCGCTGATCAGCCAGGGATTCATCGACTTCGAGGTCTCGGGCTCGGCTGCCGGCGACACGTTGACGCCGATGTACTCCGACATCACCAACGGCAAGATCCTGCGCAGCGACGGCTCGCTGGTGAACGTCCCGACCGGGCAGCACAACACCAGCGGTGACCCGAGCTTCCTGGCACCGTTCACCGTCTCGCTGATGGTGGGAGCGAACCTCGCCGACCCGACGTTCACCCTCGTCTCGATCCAGGGGCTGACCCCGCCCGATCAGGGCATCCTCGGGGACTACCACATCAACCTGTTCGGCACGCTCGCGCAGCAGACGACGCAGGCCACCGCGTCGCCGGTGATCGACCGCGGCGTCAGCTTCACCGGCACGCCGGCGATCGACTTCGACGGCCAGGCGCGACCGATCCTGGACATCTCCAGCCGGTCGTCGACGCCCTTTGACTTCGGGGCCGACGAGCGAGCTCTGACGCCATGAGACGACGACTCACTCCACCAGGAACCTCGAGGGAGGACATGATGCACGGCAGCACGCGACGAGAGTTCCTGAAGGCGACCGGAGTCGGAGTCGCAGGAACGGTGGCGGCCGGCGGCCTCCTCCGTGCCGTCGACGCAAGCCTGCTCGGCCCTGAGGCACGAGCGGCTACGACGACGCTTGCGCTGGCCGCCACCGACGGGTACATCACGATGCCGGGCCGGGAGGACAACCCGATCTACGTCTTCGGGTTCATCCCGGTCTCGCCGTCGCTGACCGTCTCGCAGCTGACCAGCACCTACAAGGGTCACGCGCAGCACACGGCACCGACGCTCAATCTGAAGCAGAACGACAACATCAAGATCACCCTCACCAACCTCGGGCTCGTGCAGCGGCCCGACCTGACCGACTCGCACACCATCCACTGGCATGGCTTCGACATCCCCACACCGCTCAACGACGGTGTGCCGGAGGTCTCGGTGGCCGTGCCGATCGGGCAGAAGGTGACCTACTTCTACCGGCCTCATCGCGAGGGCACCTACATGTACCACTGCCACTTCGAGGACGTCGAGCATGTCCAGATGGGCATGACGGGGATCGTCTTCGTCCGTCCCCTCCAGGACGACAACGCTGCGCTCAAAAACCTTGGATTGGCCCGATCGACTCCGAACAACGTCGCCTACGCCGGCTTCGCCTACAACGACGGTGACGGCTCGACGGGCTATGACCGTCACTTCGCGATCCTGCTGAACGAGATCTGGGCGGCCGGCTACCACGACGGTGACCGCGACATCCAGGAGTCGGTGCCCACCGACTACGACCCCGAATGGTTCACCCTCAACGGCCGCGCCTACCCGCAGACCGTTCTGCCCAACGACGATGGCTTCACCACGTCGGGACTGACCACGGCGAATGCGAATGAGGGAAGCGACGACAAGAGCCAGCCCAACTCGGCGCTGATCCAGGTCAACCCCGGCGATCGGGTGCTGCTTCGGCTCGCCAACCTCGGCTACCAGCAGCACTCGATGGAGCTGCCCGGCCTGCAGCTGCACGTCGTCGGCCAGGACGCCTCGCTGCTCCGCGACGGCGCAAACGACACCTCCTACTGGACAAACACGCTCTACCTCGGCCCCGGCGAGGCGCGCGACGTGCTGTTCGACGCGCCCGCATACGACGGGTCGATGCCCTCGGGCAGCGACGGTCGCGGCAACTACAACGTCTACCAGTTCAAGAACCGCGACTGGCGCAAGCTGTCCAACAACGGTGCCGCCGGACCCGGCGGCATGATGACCGAGGTACGGGTCTACCAGACCCCGCTTCCGGCACAGACGGTGGTGAGCCAGACCTATGCCTAGCCTGCGAGACACCAGCGGAAGGACCACCACCATGACGCACCTGTTGCGACGACTCGGCATTCCGGCTGCGCTCGCCGTCGCCGCGCTGGCGCCGATGGACGTCGCCAGTGGCCAGGCCCCGGCCACGCCCAAGACCGGCATGGTCTGCACGCCTCAGAACGCCGGCGGCTCGACGTACGATCTCTGGGCGAGCGGCGGCTACATGCAGACGCCTGACGGCAACAGCGTGTACATGTGGAGCTACCAGGACGCGGCCGGAGATGCCAGCTTCCAGACGCCGGGGCCGGTGCTGTGCGTGACCGAGGGCCAGACCGTCTCGATCACCCTTCACAACGCTCTGCCCGAGGCATCGTCGATCGTCTTCCCGGGCCAGGACACCGAGGTCGCGGCGACCGGCGGGACGCCGGGACTGCTCACGACCGAGGCTGCGTCCAACGGCACGGCCACGTACACGTTCGTCGCCGGCAAGCCGGGGACGTACCTCTACGAGAGCGGCTCCGATGTGTCCAAGCAGATCGAGATGGGCCTCTACGGCGCGCTGATCGTGCGCCCTTCGGCGCACCAGAGCTGGGCGTACAACAGCTCGTCGACGGCCTTTGATCCGTCCCGCGAGTACCTGTTGCTGCTGGCCGAGATCGATCCAGACCTCCACCACGCGGTCGAGGTCGCCTCGAATCCCAACGCGCCCGCGTACGACTTCACAGCCGTGCACAACCGCTACTTCACCATCAACGGCCGCTCCTTCCCGGACACGATCCAAGACAACGACTCGGTCCTGCTTCCGTCGCAGCCGTACGGCTCGCTGGTGCGGATCCAGCCAAACACGCCGGGCAACACGCAGCCGGCCCTGATCCGGATGATCAACGCCGGCGTCGACAACCACCCGTTCCACCCCCACGGCAACCATACGCGGGAGATCGCGCAGGACGGCCGGCTGCTGGTCGCACCCGGCGGCGCCACGGCGTCAACCGAGCACTTCGCCGAGACGATCGGCGCCGGCCAGACGATGGACTACCTGCTGCGCTGGGACACACAGTCCACCGATTCCTCCGGCCAGCCGTACAACGACTACTGGGACCCCAACAGCAACCCGCTTCCGGTCGCCCAGCCCAACTACCGCAATCTCACCTTCAAGGATGCCCACACGTGGTACTCGGGCAACCCGTACCTGGGATACAAGGGCACCATGCCCAGCGGCACCTCCTCGCTGAACATTTGCGGCGAGTGGTACTTCCCGCTCCATAGCCATGCGCTCAACGAGTTCTCGAACTTCGACCAGGGCTTCGGCGGTATGGGGACGCTGCTCCGGGTCGATCCGGCCGGCGGCTGCTTCGCCGCTGCCACCGCGACCAAGATCCTCTCCGGCACGCTGAACGCCGGCAGCTACGCGAACCTGGCGATCGACGACGGCAAGCTCTACAAGGTCAACTCGACCACCACCGGCGCCACCCGCGTCGCCGATTGGTACGGCCAGTTCGGCGGCCTCCCGGCCGGAGCGACCAATCTTGCCATCACCTACAAGGGCAGCAACTCGAGCTCGGCCAGCCAGACCGTCTATCTCTGGGACTGGACGACCAGCTCGTGGACGCAGCTCTCCGGCCCCACCTCGGTGGGCACAGCCGACGTGACCGTGACGCCGTCGGTGATCTCGCTTCCTGCCAACTACATCGGGACGGGAACCAAGCACGGCATGGTTCGAATCCGTGTCCGCAACTCGAAGGCCTCCACGAGCTTCGTCACGCGCGGCAACCTGATGAAGATCGTCTACGACGCACCGTGAACCTGCTGAGTCAAGGGAGAGACTGATGCGAGCTGTCGCGAAAATGAAGATCCTGGCTCTGCTCACGGCCGTTGCAGCTGTGGCCGCGATCGCCGTGGTCGGCGCGTCGGGGGCATCAGCGGCAGCGGTCACGGTCGATCTGTGCGCCAAGGCGGGCAGCGTCACGATGCCCGACTCGACCGTCGTCGACACCTGGAGCTTCGTACCGGGTGACTGCACGTCCGGCTCGGCCGGCGCCGGCGGTCCGGTGCTCGAGGCGAATGTGGGGGACGTGGTCACCATCAACCTCACGAGCGACCTGCCCGCCGGGCACACTGCGTCGTTCGAGCTGGCCGGCCTGCCGGTCAAGGACAACGGCGACGGCACGTTCCAGTTCACCGCCGCCCGGCCGGGGACGTTCGCGTATCAGAGCCCGGGCGACTCCGGCCGCCAGCAGGCGATGGGCCTCTACGGCGCGCTGGTCATCCGTCCGGCGGGTGAGGGGGCCGGATTCGCCGGCTCGTCATGCTCGTCGGCGCCCGGTGCTGTGTACGGCGCCGGCTTCGACCGCGAGTGCGTGATGGTGCTGAGCGCGATCGACCCCGCGTTCAACGCCGACCCCGACAACTTCGACATGAACGGCTACCTGGCCAAGTACTGGATGATCAACGGCAAGTCCTATCCGGACACCGACTCCCTGGCCGGCGGCGGGGACGGATCGCGGCTCCTGATCCGCTACGTGAACGCTGGCTTCGACAACACCTCGATGTCGCTGCTGGGCGGCGACGAACTGGTGATCGCGCGCGACGCACACCCGTTGACCGACACGTTCATGGCGGTGACCGAGACGATCCCGGCCGGCGCCACCGAGGACGCGCTGTTCGTCGTCCCTGCAGCGGCGCCCCCGAGCGCGAACGGCTTCCCGCTGTTCAACCGAAACCTGCACGTCACCAACGGCGCAGACTCGCCCGGCGGCATGATGACGTTCATCACGAAACCCTGATGATTGATTCCGTCCCACCGACAGCATCCGGTGAAGACGTCCCTCGTTCGGTCAGGCGACCGCGCCTGCTCGGCATGGTGGCCGGCGTCGTGCTCGCGCTGGCGCTTGCCGGCACCTACGCGGGGCTGCGGTCCGGCGGCGGTGACACGGCCGCGAAGGGGGCCGAACAGGGCGCAAGCATCCCCTCGCTGGTCACGGCCGCCGGCCTCGAACAGCGAGCGGGAGTCCGGATTACCCACGTCGCGTTGAGCGGCGCCGGTGGTCTGCTGGACGTTCGCTACCAGGTGATCGACCCAGAGAAGGCCGTCGCGTTGCACGAGTCACGCCCACAGCTCGTCGACGAGACGACCGGCGTGGTGGTCGACCAGCTCTTCATGGGCCACTCGCACTCGGGGCCGTTGCACGCCGGCGAGACGTATTTCCTGCTGTTTGAGAACCCGGGCAGCCTCGTCCGGCACGGTACGCAGGTGACCGTCGCGCTCGGCGGCCTGCGCGTCGCCCACGTCGCGGTCGAATGACTCGCGTGCCACGAATCGTGGCGGTGCTGCTCGTGACCTGTCTGGCCACGCTGCTGGGAGCGGCGCCGGCCTCGGCCCACGCCGTGCTGGTTCGATCGAGTCCGGCCGGCGGGGCCTCCGTCGCCGGCAGCCCAGCCCGGGTCACGCTTCAGTTCGACGAGGACGTGTCCGGCGCGCTGAGCCGTGTGTCGGTGGTCGGGGCTCGCACCGGGGCGGTCGAGACGCGGATCGACCAGATCGGGGATGCCGAGCTGGGCGTCGCGCTGCCCCGCCTGCCTGCCGACCTCTATCGGGTCGAGTGGCACACCGTCGCCACGGACGACCTGCACGCGACGGGCGGCACGTTCGTGTTTGGAGTGGACACCGCAGCTCCGGTGCCGGCATCGGTCATCACGGGCACGACCGCTGCCGGTCCTGCGGCCGATGAGGTGGCACTGCGGTGGGCCGAGTTCTCGGCCGTCGCGCTGGTCGCGGGCGCGCTCGCGATGCTGCTGCTGGTGATCCCGGCGGCGGTGCGTGGCGGAGCGGCCGCGCTCGAGTCGGTGATGCCGGCGATCACGCGGCTCGGCATCGTCGCATGCGTCATGGCACTGCTCGCGGACGAGGCGCTGATGGGGCTCCAGCTAACCCGCACGACGGGCGTGGCCGGCATTCTCACAGGGACCGTCTACGGCCGAGCCTGGATCACGCGCGAGCTGGTCACGCTGCTGCTGCTGTGGACGTTCCTGGCTCTGCGCCGAACGCCGGACAGTCGCCGCCTGGCCATG
>JAWVEC010000075.1:0-11895 GCA_033856975.1 Gaiellales bacterium | reverse complement strand
TGCGTGGAAGCTTCCACTCGTGGCCGTTCTGCTTCCACTGCGAGAAGCCGCCGCTGATCGACAGCACGTCCCCGAACCCCAGCTCGGCCAGCGTCTTCGCGGCGTATGCCGAGCGGTTGCCGGCTGCGCAGTACACGATCACGGACGCGTTCCGGTCAGGGACGGCGTTGTCGATCCGGGACTCGAGGTTGCCGCGCGGGATGTGGATCGCCCCCGGGATGTGCCCCTGCTCCCACTCGTCGCGCTCGCGCACGTCCAGCAGCACCGGTCGCGGCCCCGCCGCCAGCTTCTGGGCAGCCTCCTTGGGCGAGATCTCGCGGATCTCACGTTTCACGGACGCCAGATGATCGCGGTACGTGGCCACGCCCATCACCTACCCTTTCAGCAAAACGCCCCGATCGCACCGGCGCCGGGGTGAAATATCTCAATCAAACTCTAGCTGGGAATGGATCCAAACTCCATCCGCATACTGTTGTGAACGAGTCCGGCCCGCCAGATATTCCCTCCTCCCGAAGACGGCTCGCGGTTGTGCTCGGGCTCGCGTTGACAGCCGGAATTTGCGCCGCGGTCACGGTCGCCCTGGCCGCCGGCGGGGGTGGCTCCGGCCGGGATGGCGCGCCGTCCACCAGCAAGCCGTTCACGGGCGCACCGCCGCTTCAGATCGAGCTCCCAAAGGGCACCGTCAAGGGCACCGTCGCGCAGCTCCACGCGGCCGAGCGCGAGTTGCCCGGCGGGGACGTCCGGATCGCCGTCGCGCGGGCGATCGCGGGCTACTCCAGCAACCGAGTTGCCGCCACGCTGGCCGCGCTGCGCGCCCTGCCGCACGACCAGGCCGTGGTCAGCCTGCACCTGGGCCTGGCCGAGATCTGGGCCGGCCAGCGCGCCGCCGGCGTGGCCGATCTGAAACGGACGCGGGCGCTCGATCCGTACGGGTTCTACGGCACCCTCGCCGACGACACGCTGCATGTCAAGGATCAGCTGCGCGGCTACCCGCTGTACGTCGCGCCGGCCGGTATCCCCGGAGGCAGCCTCGCGGCGCTGCACGCGCTGGCGAAGCGCCAGCCCAACCGGTCGGACGTGTGGCTGGCGCTCGCCTACCGCCTGCAGATCGGCCACCACCCAGATGCGCTGGCCGATGCCCGGCGGGCGCTGGAGCTGGATCCGACCGGCATCTCGCCACGGGTCGCGGTCGCCGTGCTGGGATACTCGAAGGACGACCCGAGCGCGTCCTTCGCCGTGCTGGGACCGCTCTCCCAGCAGGTCTCGGACGCCACCGAGATCCGGTTTCACCTCGGCATGCTGCTCTACTGGCTGAAGCAGAACACCGACGCCGAGGCACAGTGGCGCCAGGTCGAGCAGGACTCGCCCGACACCTCCTATGGGCGCGTCGCGGCCAGACTGATGCAGACGCTGGGGGCGCAGTGACGAGGTGGCTTAGAGCTTCTTAGGCCACGCGGGTGGCGCCGACGTAGGTCTCGTCGTACCAGCCGGTCAGCGAGCTGACCCGCACCACGTCGCCCGTGTGCGGAGCGTGGATGAACCGGCCGCCGCCGATGTAGATGCCGACGTGGCCCAGGCCGTGGAAGAACACCAGGTCGCCCGGCCGCAGCATCGATCGTGGGATGTGCGGGCCGGCCCGGTACTGGCTGGCGGCCACCCGCGGCAGGCCGACGCCGAGACGGCCGTAGACGTAGGCCACCAGCCCGGAGCAGTCGAACCCGGCCGGGCTCTCGCCGCCCCAGACGTACGGCACCCCCAGCTCTCGGCGCGCCAGCGAAACCGCGCGCTGGCCGAGGCCGGTGGACGCGGTCGGATGGCTCGTGCCGGCGGACGTCGTCGGCACGAGATGGAAGTGGCGGTTGGCGGCCAGGTGCAGCTTGGCCCGCGTGTGGTCGCCCACCTGGCCGTCCACCAGCAGGCCGTGCCGGGCCTGGAAGCGGCGCACCGCATGCAGCGTGCGCGGCCCGAACTCGCCGTCGGCGGTGACGCCGAGCGCTCGCTGCAGCTGCGCCACGGCCGGCCCCTGATCGTGCAGCCGCAGCACCACCTCGCCGCCGTGGCCACGGTGCTCGGCCGCCATCGCGGCGCGCGTATGGGGTCCGACCTGGCCGTCCACGAGCAGGTGGTGACCGGCCTGGAAGCGCTTCACCGCCCGCAGCGTGTGGGCGCCGAAGATGCCGTCCGCGGAGATGCCGAGTGCACGTTGCAGCCGCACCACGTCAGGCCCCGCGTCGCCCAGCCGCAGAATGCGGGGCTGCACCTGGCGCGCCCCGGCTCTCGCCGACGCCTGGTGCTCCTTGCCCGCGGCGAAAGCGGGTGCTCCCAGCCCCGACGCGGTCGCAGCCATCACCAGCGGCACGCTCATGCGGCGTGCTCGCCGTCTTCGGCGGTACGACTCGCGTCGGCGGAGCGAGCGCGCCGTCGACGCCTTCCATGGCTCGGGTGACGCGAGGTCTCTGACGGGACTCGGCTCCACCCGACGACCGTACGCCTCGGTTGTACGGCTGCGGTTAGGTGACCGTGAAGATCTTGTACATGCCGACGTGGATCCGGCAGTACAGCCGGTACTTGCCCGCGGCCAGCGTCCGTGTGACAGAGACGTGGTCGCCGCCGGGGCTGATCAGCCGGCTCTGGTACAGCACCGCTCCGGTGCTGACCCGCTTGATGTCGAAGGTGTGGGTGTGCAGCCCGTGGTTGACGGCGGTGAACGTGACCGAGCCGTGGGTGGCCGAGAGGCTGGACAGCACCAGATAGTTATCACGCAGCCCCACGCCGCGGCTGCTGGCCGCCCAGGCCTGCGCCGCCAGCACCGTGCAGGCCAGTGCGATCGTGAGCGGGATCGTCAGTTTGGCAAGCATGCGTCCTCCTGGGAGTTTCGGCTCGATGAAGGGCGGTACGCGGCTGCGGGCGAGACGGATTTACCAGGGCGGCCGGCCGTGTACCCAGCGGCCGGCGAGCATCGTCGCCACCACGCGTGCCTGCGAGATCCGATCGGGATGGGCGACGATGTCGGTATCGAGCACCACCAGGTCGGCCTGCAGGCCGGGCAGCAGGCAGCCGCGCCGGCGCTCCTCGCCGGCCGCGTACGCGGCCGCGGACGTGAAGCAGGCGATTGCATCGGCGACCGGGATCCGCTGCTCGGGGTGCCACGGCTCGCGATCGTCGAGGGTGCGGTGCACGGCGGCCTGGATCCCGGACAGCGGATCGAGTGGCTCGATCGGCGGATCGGCGCCGAACACGACGTGGGCGCCGGAGTCGAGCAGCTCGCGGGTGCGGTATGCCTTGGCCGCCCGCTCGCCCCAGATGGCGTCGGCCAGGTCGCGGTCGGACGGGGCGTGCACGGGCTGCATCGACGCGATCACTCCCAGCTCGGCGAACCGCGGCAGATCGGCATCATCGAGGCACTGCACGTGCTCGATGCGGGGCCGAAGCAGCGCCTGCTGCCAGACCTCGCGAGTGCGCTCGAACGCGTTCAGCGCCGCCCGGTTCGCGCCGTCTCCGATCGCGTGCGCGGCCACCGCCAGCCCGCCCATCGCCGCCTCTCCGATCGCGTCGGCCAGCTCGTCCTCACCCAGCAGCTGCTCTCCGCTGCCGTCCAGCATCCAGGCCGTGTGCGAACCGAGCGTGCCGTCCATGAACGCCTTCACCGGGCCGAAGCGGAGCAGCTCGCTGCCAAAGCCGCTGCGGATCTCGACCGCGCGGGCCGCGGCCAGGTCGTGAAGCTGCACGCTCATCGCCACCCGCAGGGTCAGGCGGCGGTCGGCGTCGTAGCGCTGCCACAGCTCGCGGCCGCCGCGGGCCTGGAAGTCGTGCACGCCGATCACGCCCCGGGCGTTCGCCTCGCGCATGCCGTCGCGCAGCGCCTGCGAACGCTCCAGGGCGCTTGGCTGAGGCAACGGGAAGCGCCACGCCGCCCACTCCTGCAGCACGCCGCCGGGATGCTCGACGCCGGCCTGGCGCAGCGCGGCCGAGTTGACCCACAGCGTGTGGTGGTCGTGTGCCCACAGCGCGGCCGGCCGCTCACCGGTGACGGCGTCCAGCGCGGCGGCGGTGGGCGGGCCGTCCGGCCAGCGCGCGCCCAGCCAGCCGGCACCGCGCAGCCAGCCCTCGCCCGGCGCCGCCGCGGCCACCGCCGCCAGTGCCTCGGCCAGGCTGCCGCAGCCGTGCAGATCGAGCCAGCTGCGCTCGATCGCCCAGTCCAGGAAGTGCACGTGTGCGTCGGTGAAGCCCGGCAGCACGCAGCGTCCGTCCAGGTCGATCCGCTCGTGGCCGACCGTGTCCGTCTCGCCCTCGCGTACGTCCACGCCGCCGGCGATCACATGGTCGGCCACGGCCAGCGCCCGCACCTGTGGCAGGCGCGGGTCCATCGTGTAGATCGGGCCGTTATGGAGGATCAAGCGGCCGGTAGTCTACGCCGCGTGATTCCCGAGCAGGAGATCGAGCGGCGGCTGGAGCGGTTTCGCAGCGAGCTGCGGAAGGATGGGATGGACGGCGCCGTGATCGTCCAGAGCACCGACCTGGCATACCTCTCGGGCACCAACCAGCAGGCGCACCTGATCGTGCCCGCGGAGGGCGCGCCCGCGCTGCTGGTGCGTAGGACGCTGCTCCGGGCGCGGGCTGAGTCGCCGCTGGCCGACGTGCGCGAGCTGGGGTCGTTGTCGGGCCTGGCACCGGCGCTGGCCGAGGCCGGCATGGCGGACGGATGCCGGGTGGGCTTTGAGCTGGACGTGCTGCCGGCCGCCCGCTATCTCTCGTACGCCGATCGGCTGAAGCGGTACCACCTGGCCGATTGCTCGCCGGCGCTGCGGCGCGTCCGGGCGGTCAAGAGCGCGTGGGAGCTGGGGCACATGCGCACCGCGGCCGAGCAGGTGCGGGCGGCGGCGGACGCGGTGCCGATGCTGATCCGGCCGGGAGTGCGTGAGTCTCAGGTTCAACTTGAGGTTGAGAGAGTGCTGCGGCAGGCCGGGCACCAGGGGCAGCTGCGGTTCCGCGGCTTCAACCAGGAGATGCACTACGGCCAGGTGCTGGGAGGGCCGAGCGGCGCCGTCTCCGGCTACTCCGACTCACCGCTCTGCGGGCCGGGGCCCAACGCCGTGCTGGGCAAGGGGCCGAACGGCCACGTGCTGGCGCCCGGCGATCCGGTGATCGTCGACCTGGTGGGCGGCCACGAGGGCTATCTGGCCGACCAGACGCGCACCTTCTCGGTCGGCCCGGCGCCGGCCGACCTGCGGCGGGCCTACGACGTCTCGGTTGAGATCCTGCGCGCCGTCGAGCGCGAGCTGCGCCCCGGCGCGGCTCCCAGCGCGCTGTTCGATCTGGCCGAGCAGATGGCGTCCGGGGCCGGTCTGGGCGAGCACTTCATGGGTCACGGAGCCGACCGGGTGCGCTTCCTCGGGCACGGCGTGGGCATGGAGATCGACGAGCTGCCGGTGCTGGCGCCGGGCTTCGACGCGCCGCTCGAGCCGGGCCACGTGGTCGCCGTCGAGCCCAAGTTCGTATTCCCGGGCCGGGGTGCGGTCGGTATCGAGAACATGTACGCGGTCACGGCCGAGGGCTGGGAGAAGATGACCACAGCGAGCGAGGAGCTGATCGAGGCATGAGCGTCCGGCACGGGCAGAGCGAGGAACAGAACATGCTGATCGAGGCGGTGCGGGTGCTGGCCCGGGAGCGGATCGCACCGCACGCCGCCGAGGTCGACAAGCGGGCAGAGTTCCCATGGCCGGCCGTCGAGCTGATGCGCCAAAACGACGTGTTCGCGCTCGGCTTTGCGCCCGAGCACGGCGGGACGGGCACGGGGACGCTGACCTTCCTGCGTGCGGTCGAGGAGCTGTCATGGGCGGACGCGACGGTGGGGCTGATCCTGGCCGTCCAGTCGCTGGGCGCGATCGCGATCGAGCTGTCCGGCTCGCCGGAACAGCGGCGCCGCTACCTGCCGCGGTGGGCGAGCGGCGAGTGGATCGGAGCCTACGCGCTGACCGAGGCCGGGTCGGGATCGGACGCGCGGGCGATGCGCACCACCGCCCGGCGCGAGGGTGACGAGTGGGTGATCGACGGCTCCAAGCGCTTCATCACCAACGCCGGCGTCGCCCACACCTACGTGGTGTTCGCGCGCACCGGCGACGCCATCTCGGCCTTCATGGTCGAGCAGGACGCGCCCGGCTTCTCGGTGGCGCGGATCGAGCCCAAGATGGGCATCAAGGGCTCGACAACCGGCGAGCTGGTGTTCGACGGCTGCCGCGTCCCGGCGGACGCGCTGATCGGCGAGGAGGGCACCGGCTTCCGCACGGCGATGCGCGTGCTCGACCGGTCGCGCCCGGGCATCGCCGCGCAGGCGCTGGGCATCGCTCAGGCCGCGCTCGACCACGCGGTGCGCTACGCGACCGAGCGGGAGACGTTCGGCAAGCCGCTCGCCGAGCACCAGGGCATCCAGTTCATGCTGGCCGACATGGCGGTGAAGGTGGAGTCGAGCCGCGGGCTGCTGTACGACGTGGGCGCGATGCTGGACGCGGGCATCGACGGCCCGGAGCTGACCAAGGCATCGGCGATGGCCAAGCTGCTCTGCTCCGACTCGGCGATGGCGGTGACCACGGACGCAGTGCAGATCCTGGGCGGATACGGCTACATCGAGGAGTACCCGGTGGAGCGGCTGATGCGGGACGCCAAGATCACGCAGATCTACGAGGGCGCGAACCAGATCCAGCGGATCGTGATCGCGCGGGAGCTGCTGCGCGAGCTGGGCTGATCGCCGGCCCCTGCTTTCGAACCACATGCGTACAGTTCTCTGAGGCTGACCTTACGGTTCCCGAACATCGGTGTGAAAGAGTGACTCACCGGCCCGCCAACCTCGACGTGCGCGCCCGGAAGAGATGACTTCGATGTCCCGACGCTCCCGAACCACCTTTGGCCTCGGCTTGGCCGTGCTCGCTGCGGTCGCCTTCAGCTTGGCGACCGCGGCTTCAGGGTCGGCCAGGGTGCACGGCTGGCTGTTCGATCCCGACGGGTCGAGCGTCGTCAACACCCGCAGCGAGGCGGTGCTCGTCGCTCGGCGCTACGACGTTGTCGTGGCCGGGCCCAGGTACCACCAGTTCCTGGGCGCGATGCGAGCCGCGCACCGCGTGATCGTGATCGCGCCCTACCACAAGGGCACGGCCGTGCAGGGGAGCCAGCTGACCTGGATCAAGGCGCACCACCCGAAGTGGCTGCTGCACACCTCCGGGGGAAGCCTGGTCAGATCGGCGACGTACGGCACATACCTGATCGATCCCGGTAACCTGGGCGTCCGCAAGTGGCAGGCGGATTTCGCCAGGCGCGCCGTGGCCAACGGCTGGAACGGTATCTACCTCGACTCCATGGGCCTGTATGCCTTCAACGGATTCAGGGGCACACCGATCAATCCCCGCACGCACGCTCCTTTCACGGCCACGGGGTGGCTCAAGGCCACCACCGGCCTGGCCGCGGCCGTCAACGCCGCCGTCAGGGTGCCGGTGATGGTGAACGGCTTGCGCACGGGGCCGGGCTACTGGAAGGGGACGAGCGTCCTTTTGGGCGGCGCCCAGAAGGGGGAGTTCGAGGGCTGCTTCCGTGACGCCACCGCCGGCATCACTCGCTATCCCTCGTTCAACAGCTGGCTGGCGACCGTGCGTGCGCTGGTCAGCATCCAGGCGCGGGGGCGAAGTGCGATGTGCTGGACGAAGACGTGGACGAGTGCGACAAGCTCCCAGATCAAGCGCTGGCACGATTTCGCGCTCGCCTCCTTCTTGCTCGGCGCATGGGGACAGAACCAGTACTTCTACTTCTCCGGATCGCGCAGGGACTCCGCGCTGGCGTGGTACGGCGACGGCCGCTACAGGCTGGGCAAGGCGGTGTCCCGGCTGCAGCTCATCGGTAACCTCTACAAGCGCCGGTTCGCCAACGGCGTGGTGATCGTCAACCCCTCGGGGACGTCGGATTCGATCACGCTCAGCAGCAGCTTCGTGTTCCCTTCCGGCCGGCGTTCGAGGGCGGCGACGCTGCCCGCCCACACCGGCTTGATACTGATGGAGCCCTAAGAAGCTCTAACGGAATGACCGTCTTGGGCTCCGTGTCCTACCCGGCGGTCGCGGTGGCCGCGGCGTGTGAGGTGCCGAGTGCGTCGTGCGCGCGGATGATCGCTCTGTACGCGCCCGCCTCTCTCGCCCGGCGCGTGAACTTGACCGTCCAGCTGGTGTGCGGTGCAAGCAGGATCGGAGACGACGCGGTGCCCTCACCGGAGCTCGGCGCATCGAACTCATACGAGATCGAGACGCGATGGCTGTGGTCGGTCGTGTTGGTGACGATGAAGGAGATGGTCAGCCGCTCGCCGACGGACGCCTGGGTGGGCGTGAGCGAGGCCGTGACGCGGTAGTGGGGATTCTGGTGGCGCGTGACGGTTGTGGCATACGCCACCGCCGAGGCGCCGACGATCAAGATCAACGTCGCGAGCAGAACGAGCCATGAACGCCGGTGTGCCATCGGTCCCTCCCGGTGGGTGTGCGTTTGAGTATCCCACCATCACCGCGCTTGGCTAGAGTCACGACATGGCCGGGACGCATGCAGTGATCGACTCGCCGCTCGGCCCGCTGCTGCTTGCGGCGGAGGACGGCGCGCTGACGCTGCTTTGGATGTCGCCGCTGCCCGATCGTGGCGCCGCCGCGGGCGAGGCGCGCGACCGCGCCGTCCTGGCGGCGGCCGGTGAGCAGCTGGACGCGTACTTCGCCGGCGATCTGACCGCGTTCGACCTGCCGCTTGCGCCGGCCGGCACGCCCTTCCAGCAGCGCGTCTGGCAAGCTCTGGTCGAGATCCCGTTCGGCGAGACGACCAGCTACGGCGCGCTGGCAAACCATCTGGAACGCCCCGGCGCCGCGCGTGCCGTGGAGTTGGCGAACGGCAGCAACCCGATCTCGATCATCATCCCCTGCCACCGCGTGATCGGCTCCGACGGCCGCCTGACCGGCTACGGCGGTGGCCTCGACCGCAAGGCGTGGCTGCTCGACCACGAGGCGGGACGCGGTCCGGGCCAGCTGGCACTGCCCGTCACCGCGCTCGCCGCACGATGACCGTGGGCGATCCCCTGCGCCAGCGGCAGGCGACCGTCTACAACCGCGCCCGGCGGCGGCTCTCGCTGGCAGACAGCGTGGCCGGTCTGACCGGTCTGGCCGCGGTCGCGATCTGGGCCGGTTCGCTGGGTGGATGGGGGACGGTCACCGCCCTGGCGGTCGGCCTGCCGCTGATCTCGCTGCCGTTCGGGTACGCCGGGTACCTGCTGTCGAGACGAAACGGCCTGTCCCGCCAGACCGCGGCCGGCTGGCTTGCCGACCAGGCCAAGGCGCGGCTGATCGGCCTCGTGCTGGGAGGCGCGGTCGCGCTCGGCCTGCTCGGCTGTCAGCGGCTGTCGCCGGACTGGTGGTCGCTGCCGGCGTGGGGCGGAGCGGTGGTGCTGTCGGTGGCGCTCTCGATCCTGTGGCCGGTGCTGTTGCTGCCCCTGTTCATGCGCAGCGAGCCGCTGGCCGAGGGCGCCCTGGCCGACGAGCTGTGGCGGACGATCCGCTCGACCGGTGTCGCCGTGCGGGAGCTGCGGTTGCTGCACATGGGCGAGAAGACGTCGGCCGCAAACGCGATGGTGGCAGGGCTGGGCCCGACGCTGAAGGTGTATGTGGGCGACACCATCGCCGAGGGCAGCGAGGCCGAGACGGCGATCGCCGACACCAGGCTGGTGCTGGCGCATGAGCTCGGGCACCATGCCCGGTACGACGTGTGGCGGCTGCTGGCGTGGTCGGCGCTGGCACTGGCGGCCGGCATGGCCGGCGCCTGGGCGTCGGTGCGCTGGCTGGCGCCGGACGGTCCCGGGCATCTGACGGCGCTGCCCGCGCTGGTGATCGGCTTCTCGCTGGCATCGACGGCGCTCTCGCCGCTGGGCGCCGCCTACTCGCGCAGGCGCGAGCGCGCGGCCGATCGGTACGCGGTATCCATCACCGGCCAGGGCGAGCGCTACGCCGAGACGTTCGAGCGGCTTGTGGAGCAGAACCTGCTCGAGCTGCGCCCGCCGCGGCTGTGGCACACGCTGACCGCATCCCACCCGATGCCTGCCGAGCGGATCGCCTCCGCCCGCGCCCACGGGTAGTTGGACAAGTCACCGGCCGGGCAGGAATAGACTGCACCAGCGCGAACAGCGTCCCGATGCAGTTCGGAAACAGTGCAGCGGCCGGTGTGCTCGAGCAGCGTGGGCGGCCGGATCTCACCATCGTTGGAGGAGTGTCTGTGGGTCAGGTGATCTCGTTCGCGAACCAGAAGGGTGGCGTCGCGAAGACCACGACCACGCTCAACCTGGGCGTCGCGCTGGTCGAGCGGGGAAAGCGCGTGCTCTGCGTCGACCTCGATCCGCAGTCCAACCTGACCATGAGCCAGGGCATCGATCCCGACGACCTCGAGCGCACCATGTTCGACGTGCTGGTGCACAAGACACCGATCGAGGACGTGATCCTGAACCGTGAGATCGACCTGGCCGCCTCCAGCATCGACCTGGCCGGCGCCGAGCTGGCGCTGTCGTCGATGATCGGCCGCGAGCGGGCGCTGCAGAAGGCGCTGCTGCCCGTGCGCAGCTCATACGACTACATCCTGATCGACACGCCGCCCTCGCTGGGGCTGCTGACGATCAACGCGCTGACCGCATCCGACGGCGTGATCGTGCCGGTGCAGTGCGAGTACCTCTCGCTGCGGGGCCTGATCCAGCTCGAGAACACGCTCACGATGATCCGCGAGAACCTCAACCCGGACGTGCGCATCAAGGGCATCCTTCCAACGATGTTCGACGGCCGTACGCTGCACTCGCGCGAGGCGGTCGAGATCCTGCAGGAGAACTTCGGAGACCTCGTGTTCGAGACCAAGATCCGAAAGACGATCCGCTACGCAGAGGCGCCCGTGAAGGGCACCTCGGTGCTGAAGTACGATTCCAAGGGCAACGCGGCGAAGGCCTACCGAGACCTCGCCGGGGAGGTGCTCCGAAATGGCAAAGCGAAATAGCATGCGCGACGGCCCGCTCGCCCAGCTGTTCAAGGCGACGGAGGAGTCTCAGAGCGCCGAGGTCGAGGAACCGCCCGCCGAGTCGGCGCCGCGCGAGCGTGCGCGGCCCAAGCGGCAGGCGCCCGCTTCCCGGCCTCAGCTGATCGACCTGCCGGAGCCGGAGGAGAGCGGCAGCGGACGCTTCCCGAGCCCCGACGGTCAGCCCTACCTGGCCGTGATCCGGGTGGTCGGCGTGGGCGGCGGCGGCTGCAACGCCATCAACCGGATGATCGAGTCCGACGTCAAGGGCGTCGAGTTCATCGCCGTCAACACCGACATCCAGCAGCTCCAGATGTCCGACTCCCCGACCAAGATCCACATCGGGCGCGAGCAGACGCAGGGCCTTGGATCGGGAGCGGATCCAGAGGTGGGACGAGCTGCCGCGGAGGGCTCGTACGACCGCATCAAGACCGTCCTGCGAGGATCGGACATGGTGTTCGTGACGGCCGGCGAGGGCGGCGGCACCGGCTCCGGCGCGGCACCCGTGATCGCGCGCATCGCCCGCGAGGTGGGCGCGCTGACCGTCGGCATCGTGACCGCGCCGTTCGCGTTCGAGGGCAGGCGCCGCGGCGCCCAGGCCCGCGGAGGCGTGGAGGCGCTGCGGGATGCCGCCGACACGGTGATCGTGATCCCCAACGACCGCCTCCTGGAGGTGCTCGAGAAGGGCACGCCACTGGTGGACGCGTTCCGGATCGCCGACGACGTGCTGCGGCAGGGCGTGCAGGGGATCTGCGACCTGATCACGCTGCCGGGGCTGATCAACCTCGACTTCGCCGACGTGCGGGCCGTGATGGCCAGCGCCGGCACGGCGATGATGGG
>JAWVEC010000074.1:0-5191 GCA_033856975.1 Gaiellales bacterium | reverse complement strand
GCGATCAGGATCGGCAACCCGGCCCGGCTCGACCAGGCTCTGGCGGCCGTCGACGACTCGAACGGCGGCATCCGCGCGATCAGCGATGACGGCATCCTGGATGCCTACCGGATGCTCGCCCAGGAGGAGGGCGTGTTCTGCGAGCCGGCCTCGGCCGCGTCGGTGGCGGCGCTGTTGGTGGCGGCCCGCGATGGCCTGGTCGAGCCGGGCTCGCGCGTCGTCTGCGTGCTGACCGGGCACGGGCTGAAGGATCCCGACACGGCCGGCCAGGAGGGGGCCGAGATCCTGCGCTGCCCGCCCGCGATCGAGCAGCTCGAGCAGCTGGCGTTCGACAGGGAGCCGCTGCATGCCTGATGCGCTGCGCGTCAGGGCGCCCGCCTCGTCTGCCAACCTGGGGCCGGGGTTCGACTGCATGGCGCTGGCGCTGGAGCTGCGAAACGAGGTCGAGATAACGCGCGGCACGGGCGCGGCGCCGGTGGTGCGGATCTCGGGCGAGGGCGCCGATGAGGCACCGGCCGGCGCCGACAACCTGTTTCTGCGCGCTTTCCAGCGCGGCGGCGGCGATGTCACCGGGCTCGAGTTCACGATGACAAACCGGGTGCCGTTCGCCCGCGGCCTCGGCTCGAGCGCGGCCACGATCACGGCGGCGCTGGTGGCGGCCGAGGCCTGGACGGGTGCCGCAGAGCACGACCTGCTGGCGCTGGCTGCCGAGATCGAGGGCCATCCCGACAACGTCGCCGCCGCCCTCAACGGCGGCCTGACGCTGGCCTGGATGGGTGGCGAGGGCGTCTCGGCGATCGGCTTCGGCGAGCCCGAAGTGGGCTTTGTGGCCGTGATCCCGCAGGCGCGGCTGTCGACAGCCGAGGCACGGGCGGCGCTGCCGGCGCAGGTGCCGCACGCCGATGCCGTGCACACCGCCGCGCGGGCCGCGCTGCTGGTGGCGGCGATCGGCTCCGGCGACGGCGAGCTGCTGCGAGACGCGCTCGACGACCGTCTGCACGAGCCCTACCGGGCGCCGCTGGTGCCGCTGCTGGCGGCGGTGCGCGAGCGGGCGGCCGGGCGCGACGAGATCTATGGCGTGACGCTCTCGGGCGCCGGCCCGAGCGTGCTTGTGTGGTGCGAGCGCGGCGCGGAGTCGGGCGTGGCCGAGACGCTGGCAGGCATGGACGCGGCCACGGCGACGGTGCTGGCGGTCGCGTCCAGGGGCGCCTCACTGGGCTGAGCCGGTCCGTTCGCTCAGGCCGCGGCCAGCGCCAGCAGCTCGTCCGGCGACTCGGCCAGGTAGCTCGGCAGCACCGCCAGCAGCTCAGCGCGCGAGCCGCCCGTCCACAGCGCGGCCGCGGTGGCGGCGCCGGCGTGCTTGGCCTCGGCCACGACGTGCGGCGAGGCGGTCACCACCAGCGCGTCTGCCGGCTCCAGGCCCATCTCCTCGATCAGCGCCACCGGGCCGTGGTGGCTGGGCTCGACCCGCTCCAGCTCCATCCGCCGCGCAAGTCCCAGAAAGTGCGTCACGATCACGCCCACCTCGGGCGGGCCGGGTGACCACGCGGCCAGCCGCAGGCCGCTCGCGGCCAGCTGTCTGACGACCGAGTTGAGGGCCGGGTTGGGCCGCACGTAGACGGGGATGTGCTCCTCGTAGAAGCGCGCCAGCTCGATCCGCCAGCTCGATGCGTCGCTGCCGGCCCAGGTTTCGAGCTCGCCCAGCGCCAGGCAGCGGTCGCTGGAGATGGTGGCCGTGTCGAGCGGCGTCACCCGGCCCAGCTTGCGGGCGAGGTGCTCGACGGCGTCGCTCCACAGCCGCTCGCTGGGGGCCATCGCGTCCTCGGCGAAGATGACGGCTTTCACGGGGCGGCAGGGTACCGCGCGCGGCTCGACCGCTGCGCCGACCCGCTGCCACCGTTTCGTGACATAGGTGTGACAGCTCCGGTCTGGAGCCGTGACTGCCACGGCCTGCACGATGCGAGGGAACGCTCCCCCTGGAAAGGATTCCCCGCAGTGAAACGACGTATGCTCCTGCTGCTGTGCGGCATGGCCGCGCTGGCGGCGCCCCTGGCCGCCGCGCCCTCCGCCCTGGCCGGCACCTATCAGTTCAGCGCTGACACCACCCAGGACATCGACTCCTGGACGCTGACCAAGACCACCGCCTACTACGGATGCCGGCTGGGCAGCCGGCCCGGCGTGTGCGCCGACGCCGACGTGCCCCTGCCGACGCCGCTTCGCATCTTCGCCTACGGCCTCGCCGCCACCGATAGCGAGGCATCGTGGTCGTGGGTGGCGCCGCCCACCGTCTCGATCGCGGACGGCTCGGTCACGGTCGACTACCACACCAGCAGCTACTCGCGCGTGTTCATGAAGGCACGGCTTCGCAGCGGCTCGTTCGGCTCCCAGCCGCAGCTGCACACCGCCAGCGACGACGGCACCGCCACCTGGAGCATCCCGGCCGGCAACGAGGCGGTCGGCATCTACCTGAAGACGATCACCGGCCACAACTACGCCGACAAGTGGCAGAACTACATCACCGTCCTCTCGCTGGACGCGACGCTGCGCGATGACACGGCGCCGACCGGATCGCTGTCCGGACCGCTGGCCGCGGGCCAGTGGCTGAACCAGAGCCAGCCCGTCTGCCTGACCGTGAACGCCGCCGACGCGGGCGCCGGCGTCGCCTCATCGCAGCTCCGAGACGCGCTGGGTGTCGTGCTCGACAGGCGCGACGTCCAGCTGCAGGCGGCCAGCCAGCCGGGTCTGACCGACTACACGGACGACCTCTGCCTGACGCCGAGCGCGCTCAGCGACGGTGAGCACGCGCTGACGGTGCGGGTGGCGGATGCCGCCGGCGAGCAGGTCGAGCTGCCGGTGTCGGTGAGTGTCGATGCGCACGCGCCGACCGCGCTGTCCGCGCTGCCGGCCGGCTCGACCACCGACCGCCGGTCGCCGATCTCGTTCTCGGTCGACGCCGGCGCCAGCGGCCTGGCCTCGTTGCAGGCCGAGCTGGACGGCCAGCCGATGAGCGTGCTTGGCGCGACGGCCTCCTACCAGCCGGCGGCGGATCTCGCCTACGGCCAGCACACGGTCACCTGGAGCGCCAGCGACGCCGCCGGCAACCACCGCGACGCCTTCTGGACGTTCGACGTGGTGGATAGCGCGCCGCCGACGCTGAGCAATCCGCTGCCCGCCGACGGGGATGCCTTCGAGGCGCGACGGCCGGTCGTCTCGTTCGATCTGGCGGATGCCGGCAGCGGCATCGATCCGGCCACCCTGCGCGTGCTGCTGGACGGCATCGAGGTGGCGCCATTCGGCAGCCTCGTCGGCGGCAGCTTCGCGTTCCAGCCGGCCGACGATCTCGGCTTCGGCCACCACGTGGTCAACGTGGCCGTCTCCGACCGCGAAGGCAACGCGATGCCGCCCGTCCGCTGGAGCTTCGACGTGGTCGACAGCACCGCTCCCGTGCTGTCAGACGTGCGCCCCGACGACGGCGCCAGCGGCCCCGACCGCACGCCGCCGATCTCGTTCGCCGTCGCTGACGACGGCGGCAGCGGCGTCGATGCCGACTCGATCACGCTGCTGCTTGACGGCGTCGACGTCACCGCCGGCGGCTCGTTCGCCGGCGGCCGCTTCGCCTACACGCCGGTGGCGCCGCTCGGCTTCGGCGTCCACACGCTCAGCGCCGGCGCGGCCGACCGGGCGGGCAACCGCTCGGCCGCGCTGACCTGGCGGTTCGAGGTGCGCGACGAGACGCCGCCGGTGGTGGCGGGCCTGCTGCCCGCAGCCGGTTCGACGGTGGCCGGCGCGACCGTGATCGGCTTCGATGTCAGCGACCTCGGCAGCGGCATCGACGACGCCACGCTGAGCGTGATGGTGGACGGATCCGACGTGGCCGGCTGGGGCAGCCTGTCCGGCGGCCGCTTCCGCTACGCACCCGGCAACCTGGGCGCCGGCGTGCACACGATCGCGGTCACCGTCTCCGACCGGGCCGGCAACGGGGTGGGGCCGGTGATGTGGCAGTTCGCGGTCGCCGATCCGGCCCGGATCAGCCTCACCGCGCTGACCGCGCCCGCCCAGACAGCGGCCGGGCAGCAGGTGCTGCTGCGCTTCGCGGCGCTGTCCAACGGCACCGCCCTGGCCGGGGCGCAGGTGCTCGTCTCGAGCCGGGAGGCGGGCCAGCCGGCCTTCACGACCGGCCGGCTGCTGACCGCAGGTGTGGGCGGCGAGATCGCCTGGCCGGTCGCTCCCCTGCACACCACCACCTACCGGGTGGAGCTGGCCTCGGATGCGGCGGTTGCCGTCGAGCACACGATCGCCGTGCGCCAGCTGGTGAGCCTCTCGGCCTCGCGGCTGAGGGTGCAGCCCGGCTCGTCGATCCGGCTGTCCGGACGCGTGATCCCGGCCCAGGCCGGCATGACGGTGCGGATCCAGCTCTTGACCAGCCGCGGCTGGGTGACGGTGGCGCTGCCGCGGCTGAGCGCGGGCTCGGCGTTCACAAAGACGCTGCTACCCCGCGTGCGCGGTCGCTACGTGTTCCGGGTGACGGCTCCGGCCACCGCCCAGAACCTGGCTGGGGTGAGCCGCTCGATCACGGTGCGGGTCGGGTAGCAGCGGCGGATGGGGGCGGGCACTGCGGTGCCCGCCCCAGGGGCCCCGACTGACCGCTGGCCTACAATGTGTGTATGCACGTCGCCGTCTTCGCCGCTTTCGCCGCTCCCGCCCGCAGCCACGCGATACCGGCACGGGTGGGCGTCTAGATGGCGGTGCCCGCGGCGCTCTCGCTTGACACCCTGAACCCGCAGCAGCGCGAGGCGGTGCTGTGCACGGAGGGCCCGCTGCTGGTGGTGGCGGGCGCCGGATCGGGCAAGACGCGGGTGCTCACGCACCGCATCGCGCACCTGATCGCGGAGGACCTGGCGTCGCCGTCGGAGATCCTCGCGATCACGTTTACCAACCGCGCCGCGACCGAGATGAAGGAGCGGGTCGAGCAGCTGGTGGGCGGCCGGATCGCGTCGCGGATGTGGGTGATGACGTTCCACTCCGCCTGTGGCCGCATGCTCCGCCGTGATGCCGAGCTGATCGGCTACAAGTCGAGCTTCACGATCTACGACCAGGCCGACCAGGTGCGGCTGGTCAAGAGCTGCATCGAGGATCTGGGCAAGGATCCCAAGCGGTTCGTGCCGCGGGCGGTGCACGGCGCGATCTCGAA
>JAWVEC010000073.1:0-5444 GCA_033856975.1 Gaiellales bacterium | reverse complement strand
GGTCGGCGAGCCCCTCGTCGGTCAGCGTCACCGGCAGCACTCCCACCTCGGGCGTCTCGCCGGCGTGGACGCGTGCACCCAGGCTGGAGGCCAGCAGCTGCACGCCCAAGCAGGCGCCCCAGTAGCCGGTGCCGGCCGAGACGGCCTCCCTGATCAGGCGCTTCTCATTCACCAGCCAGGGATGCTCCTGCTCGTCGTTGACCGACATCGGCCCGCCCATCGCGACGATCAGGTCGAAGTCGCGCCAGTCGGGCAGCGGATCGCCCTCGTCCAGCTCGACGCGGTGGATCGAGGCGCCGCGCGCGACCAGCGCGTCCTCGTAGACACCGGGCGGCTCGCAGGCGATGTGCTGGAGGACGAGGGTGCGCAACATCTCAGGCCGTCTTTCGCCGTGCCACCAGGAAGTCCCGCACCAGCGCGCTCGACTCGGCCAGGGCGTCCCACAGCACGATCCGGCCGCCCGGCACCTGCTCGATCCGCACCCGCCGGATCTCGTCGGTGATCCCCTCGATGTCCTGGTCGGACAGCCATGACGAGTCCTCCGCCTGCACGACCATCGTCGGGCACAGCACGTCGTTCAGGTGCGTTGCCGGATGTGCCAACTCCTCCAGCGCCGCCGCCACCGCCTCGTGGCTGTAGCGGTAGTGGAAGCGGCCGTCATCGTCCGCCACCAGGTGCTCCGCCATCTCCTCCTCGAGCAGCGCCCGCGGCGTGTGGATCAGCCCGTCCTGTTCGCGGCGCCGTTCGATCGCCTCGTCCATGCTGGCGAAGCCGCCGCCCCGCCGCTCATCCTGGGCCAACCGCAGCATCGCCTCCGGGCTCGGCGTCAGCGGCGGCTCGAGCAGGGTGATCGAGTTGACCCGCTCCTGGTTTCTGATCGCGTACTCGAGCGCCAGCCGGGCTCCGAACGACTCGCCGATCAGGCCGGTCTGATCGATCATGCACTCTTCCAGCACCTCACTGAGATCGTCCATGTGCTGCTCGACAGTGTGCGGGCCCGACCAGGGAGAGCGGCCGTGGCCGCGCAGGTCGTAGGCGACCACCATCCGGCCCGGCTCGAGCATCCGTGCCAACCGCTCGAAGCGCCGGGCGTGGCCGCGCAGGTCGTGCAGGCAGACGACGGGAGGCAGCTCATCGGAGCCCCATCGCAGGATCCGGAAGGAGGACATCGCCGCCATTCTACGGCTCGTCGCGGCGCGATCCGGCCGCCCTGACGAAGCTCACGGCAGCACGTCTGGCAGCGCCGGCCCCCGTCGCAGTTCCCCGTGCCCGGCGTAGGCCTCCTGCGGGTCGCTCGTCGTCTCCTGGACGGACGCTCCGTACCGCAGTGCCACCTCGGACACCGGGTAGATCACGCCCTCGCCGCGCCCGCGGCTGCCGACCATCAGGATCGCGCAGGGGCCGTCGCCGGCGCCCACGAACACGTGCTCCGTCCAGGGCGGGCAGTGCACGAAGTCCCAGGCCTTGAGCGGACGCTCCTCACCTTCGACCAGCAGCAGGCACTCGCCGGAGAGCACCAGGAAGTCCTCCTCGCACTCCTCGCCGTGGTACATGCAGTTGGGCTGTCCGGGGCCAAGCACCTGGATGTTGATGCCGATCTCGCGAAACCTCGGCTTGCCCTCGAACAGCACCGCCGAGCCCATCGCGTCGCTGTGCACCCACTCCGATTCCCTGGCGTTGATCACGAACCAGCCCTCGCCGCGCGGGCGGGCGCCGTTCTCGCCCTGCTCGATCACCGCTTCTGGCACCATGCGATCCCCTCGTTGTCGACGCTCAATGAGCGGCGCTGATCTGGCCGGATGCGGCCAGCCGCTGCTCCTCGGCGCGATAGCTCGATCGCACCAGTGGCCCGGCAAACACGGAGGCGAACCCCATCAGATCGCCCTGCTCGCGCATCCAGGCGAAGTCCTCCAGCGTGACCCAGCGATCGAGCGGCAGGTGCCGTTCGGTCGGCTGCAGGTACTGGCCGATGGTGACGATGTCGACACGATGCTCACGCAGGTCGCGCATCACCGCGGCCACGTCCTCGTTGGTCTCGCCCATGCCGACGATGATGCCGCTCTTGGTGGCGAGCGGCGCCGCGTCGGGCCACAGCTCCGACCACACCGTCTTGGCGCGGTCGAGCAGGCCCAGCGCCTTTCGGTAGTCGCCCTTCGGCCGGACGCGGCGGTAGAAGCGCTCGGCCGTCTCGATGTTGTGGTTGAACACGTCCGGCCGCGCCTCCAGCACGGTTCGCAGCGCCTGCTCGCGGAAGCCGAGAAAGTCTGGCACCAGCACCTCGATGCCGCACTCCGGTGACCGCCGCCGGATGGCGCGGATGGTGGCCGCGAAGTGTCCGGCGCCCTTGTCGGGCAGATCGTCGCGATCGACCGAGGTCACCACCACGTGCCTGAGCCCCATCCGCTCCACGGCGCGGGCGACGCGCAGCGGCTCGAGTGGCTCTGGCGGAGCGTCCGGCCGCCCTGACGTGACGGCGCAGTAGCGGCAGGCCCGCGTGCAGACCTCGCCCATGATCTGGAAGGTGGCGGTGCCGCGGCCCCAGCACTCGCCGATGTTTGGGCAGCGCGCCTCCTCGCACACCGTGTGCAGCCCGCCTTCGCGCATGATCCCCTGCAGCTCGGCGAAGCGGGTGTTGCCGGACGGGGCACGCACCTTCATCCACTCGGGCCGCTGCCGCGCGAGCTCGGAGAACGCCATCAGACCGCCACCGGCAACGGATCGAGGGTGATCTGGAACTGCTCCTGCAGCGAGTCCCGGAACACCGCCGCCACCTCGTCCACCGAGACGTCACGGCCGGTCTCGGCGGCCACAGAGGTGAAGCCGGCACCCGACAGCCCGCAGGCGTCGAACAGCTCGTACACGCCGAGGTCGAGGTTCACGTTCAGCGACAGCCCGTGGGTCGTCACCCAGCGTGCACAGCGAACGCCGATCGAGGCGATCTTGCGGTCGCCGGCCCAGACGCCGCTGGCGTGGCCGCCGGCCACCGTGTGGCCCTCGATCTCGAATGCCGCCAGCGTGTGGATGATCGTCTGTTCGAGGTTCGCGACGTAGCGGTGCAGGTCGCGGCCGTGGGCGTTCAGGTCGAGCACCGGGTAGCAGACCAGCTGGCCCGGTCCGTGGTAGGTCGATCGGCCGCCGCGGCTGACCTCGACCACGTCGATGCCGCGGCGCGTGTACTCGACCGCCGCCAGCAGCAGCTCTTCGCCCTGCACGGCCCGTGAGCCGAGCGTGATCACCGGCTGGTGCTCGAGCAGCATCACGGTGTCGGGGATCGCGCCCTGGCCGCGCGCCGCCGCCAGCTCCTCCATCGTCGCCAGTGCCTCGCGGTAGGGCGTGACGCCGAGCTCGTACAGGTAAGCCCCGGTCACAGCCCGAACGCCTGCTCGTCCCAGCTCTCCAGGCTGCGCTTGATCTGGGCCATGAACTGCGCGGCGTAGGCGCCGTCCACCAGCCGGTGGTCGTACGAGAGGCAGAGGAACATCATGTGGCGGATCGCGATCGAGTCGTTGCCGTGCTGGTCGCTGACCACCACCGGCCGCTTCACGATCGCCTCCACGTCCAGGATCGCGACCTGGCCCGCCGGGATGATCGGCGTGCCCATCAGGGCGCCGAACACGCCCGGGTTGGTGATCGTGAAGGTGCCGTTCGACATCTCGTCGGGCGACAGCGTCTTTGATCGCGCCTTCTCGGCCATCTCGATCACCGACCGCGACAGGCCGACCAGGTTCATCTCCTCGGCGTGATGGATGACGGGCACCAGCAGACCCTTCGCGTCGTCCACCGCCACCGCCATGCCCAGGTTCACGTAGCGCTTGATCAGGGCTGACTCGTCGCGAATCTCCGAGTTCACCCACGGCCAGCTGCCGATCGCGTCGATCGTGGCGCGGGCGATGAACGGGATGTAGGTGAGGTTGACTCCGTAGCGCTTCTGGTACTCGGGCTTCCACGTCTTGCGAAGGTTGACGACGCCCGTCATGTCGACCTCGATCACGGTCGTCACCTGTGCGGCCGTCTCAAGCGACTGGCGCATGTGGCGGGCGATCACCTTGCGGATCGTGTTGAACTGGTAGAGCTCCTCGTCGGCTGCCACCGGCGCGGGGGCTGCCGGCACCGGCGCTGGGGCCGCCGGCGCCACGGCCGGCGTCGGAGCCGCAGCGGGCATGGCCGGCGCCTCGGGAGCGGCCAGCGGCGCTTCGGGGGGCGGCGCGAAGTGGGGCACGTCGTGGATCACGGGCTGTGCCTGGGCGCCGCCCGAGTCGATGAAGCCCTGCACGTCCTTCTTGGTCACCCGGCCGCCGCGTCCGGTGCCGGGGATCTGGTTCACGTCCAGGCCGTGCTCGGCCAGCATCCGCGCCACCACCGGCGAGATGAAGGTGCGGCCGGAGTCGTCGTCATCGTCGCCGCCGCCGTTGGTCACCGGTGCAGCGGGCGCGGGCGCGGCGGGCTCTGGGGCTGCGGCTGCGGCTGGCGGCGCCTCGGAGGCGGGCTGCGCGGTCGGCGCTGATGCTGCCGGAGCGGGCGCGGGGTCGGCCGGCTCGTCCGCGCCCTCGCCGGTCGCGATCACCGCGATGCGCGTGTTCACGGGCACCGTGTCACCCTCGTTGGCAAGGATCTCGCGCACGATCCCGGTGGCGGGCGAGGGGATCTCGGTATCGACCTTGTCGGTCGAGATCTCGACGATCGTCTCGTCGGCCTCGATGTGGTCACCGACCTGCTTCATCCACTTCGTGACCGTGCCCTCGGACACGCTCACGCCCATCTGCGGCATCACGACATCGACGACGGTTCCTGTGGCCATTGGTATCGCTGTCTCCTAGGTGGATTTCGGCATCGGGCTTGGCTCTGGATGGCGCATCAGTAGGCGGCCAGTCGCTCGATACCGGCCAGCACGTCCTCAACCTGCGGCAGGAATGCCTTCTCGAGCGGCGGTGAGAAGGGGATCGGGGCGTCGGGAGAGGTGATCCGCATCACCGGCGCGTCCAGGCTCTCGAACGCCTCCTCGCCGATGGTGGCCGCGATCTCGGCGCCAAAGCCGGAGGTGTGGGTGTCCTCGTGCAGCACGATCACCTTGCTGGTCTTCGCCGCCGAGTCGAGCACGGCCTGCTTGTCCCACGGGGTGATCGTGCGCAGGTCGATGATCTCGACCGACGTGCCGTCGCGTTCGGCCGCGGCCTTGGCCGCCTCCTCGGCGGTGTACACCATCGCGCCGTAGGTGATGATCGTGACGTCGCTGCCGGACTGGTGCACGCGGGCCTTGCCGAACTCGATCGCAACGTCGCCGTCCGGCACCTCGCCCTTGATCCGGCGGTAGAGGTGTTTGTGCTCGAAGTAGAGCACCGGATTGGGGTCGCGGATGGCCTGGATGATCAGTGCCTTGGCGTCGGCCGGCGTGGACGGACAGACGATCTTGAGGCCGGGGCAGTGGGCGAAGTAGCCCTCCGGGT
>JAWVEC010000072.1:0-6343 GCA_033856975.1 Gaiellales bacterium | reverse complement strand
CCCAGCAGGGCGCGCAGTCCGGCCGCGACATCCGCGATCGGCGCGAACGCGAGCGGCTCATCCACCAGCCGCGCGGGACGCGTCTGCTGCACCTCGTAGCGGGGCGCGCCGTCCACCAGCGTCTCGACCGGGATCTCACCCACCACCTGGCCGCCGTGCAGGCAGCGCAGCAGCCCGGAGTCGGTGACGGCGCCGATCACGGTCGCATCCACCTCCCAGCGTGCGCAGACCTCGAGCACGTCCGCCAGCCGGTCGTGCTCGACGATCGCCGCCATCCGCTCCTGTGACTCGGAGATCATGATCTCGAACGGCTCCATGTCAGCCTCGCGCAACGGCACCTTGTCCAGATCGACGTCCAGGCCCACGCCGCCGCTGGCCGCCATCTCCGAGGTGGACGACGCCAGCCCCGCGGCGCCCAGATCCTGGAGCGAGGCCAGCATCCGCCGGTCGAGCAGCTCGAGCGTGCACTCGATCAGCTTCTTGCCCATGAACGGGTCGCCGATCTGCACGCTGGGGCGCTTGTCGGCCGACGCCTCGTCGAAGCCCTGGGATGCCAGAACGCTGGCGCCGCCGATGCCGTCGCGCCCGGTGCGCGAGCCATACAGCACCAGCAGGTTGCCGACGCCGCTGGCACGGGCCGAGGTCAGCCGCTCGGCCGGCAGCAGCCCAACACACATCGCGTTCACCAGGCAGTTGCGCTCGTACGGCGGCTCGAAGTAGACCTCTCCGCCCAGGTTGGCCACGCCGACGCAGTTGCCGTAGTGGCCGACACCCTCCACCACCCGCGAGAACAGCAGCCGCTGGTGGTCCGAGTCAAGCTCGCCGAACCGCAGCGAGTCGAGGATCGCGATCGGACGCGCACCCATCGCGAAGATGTCGCGCAGGATGCCTCCCACGCCGGTCGCGGCGCCCTGGAACGGCTCCACCGCCGAGGGGTGGTTGTGGCTCTCGACCTTGAGCGCGACGGCCAGCCCGTCTCCGACATCGATCACGCCGGCGTTCTCGCCCGGGCCCTGCAGCACGCGCGGGCCGGAGGTGGGGAACCGCCGCAGCAGCAGCTTGGAGTGCTTGTAGCCGCAGTGCTCGCTCCAGAGCAGCGAGTAGACAGCCAGCTCGAAGTCGTTCGGATCGCGTTCCAGCAACTCCCGGATACGCCCAAGCTCACCGTCGGTGAGCCCGAGGGCGCGGTGGAGCGGCTGTGGCGTCACGGCGTTCAAAGCGCGTGACGAATGGTACCGGAGCGGGTCGATGGAGCGCGCCAACGCCCCACCGACCGGCTCCGGGCACCTCAGCCGTGCTTGTTGTGCGCGCTCTTCCCGCCGCCGTGCGCCTTGGCGCCATGCGTGGTTGTGGAGTGCGTCTTGGCGCCGTGCGTCTTCGCCCCGTGGCTGGACTTGCGGGTGTGCGTGGGATGCACGTGCGTGGCGTGACCGCCGGTTCCGGCCGCGGACGAGCCGCTGTCGGCCGTGCCGGTGTCGCCCGTGGGCTCATCGCCCGTCGTCGATCCCGGCTCGCTGACCGGCTCGCTCTGCGACCAGCCCTTGTGCAGGCCACAGTTGGCGTGGCCCTGCTTGTTGAAGTGCACGCCGTTGTGCGCGCAGGTCTGGTAGACCGTGTCGCGAACCGACTGTGCAGGCAGCATGCGGGCGACGGCAGACCCGGTCACGACCAGGCCGGCCAGCAACGGCACGACCACCATCAAACGGTTTACTGACATGAAGAAACCCCCATACGAACGTTGGTTACCAGGTTCTGATCGGCAGCCGAAGCCGGTCTGGCACTCACCCGTCGGGGGGGTCATGGCACCCGCGTTGGCGCTGATGTTGTGGCACGGCGGCTTCCGCGCGCCCGCCCAGGTCGTGATCGTCGCGATCGCATTGCTGGGACTGGCGCTGTTTGGCGGCTCGTGGAGGCGGGCGCCGCTGATGGTCGGACTGACGCTGGTGGCTGCCGCCAACCTCGCCTCGCTGGCGACCCATCGCGACCAGGACTCGATCGCCCCCGCCCTGGCGGCGCTCGCTGTGCCGATCCTGGTGGCGGTCGCGCTGCCGGCCGGACGCCGGCTGCTGACCGAGCTGCCGCTGACGATCGCGCTGCTGGGCGCCACGGTGGCGACGGCCGGGCTGGGCGGGCTGGCGCTGCAGGTGCATCCGCTGGCCGAGCGGATCGCCGGCGTCTGGCGGGCACAGGGGACGCTCGAGTATCCCCCGGCGCTGGGGCTGGTGTGCGTATGTGCGCTGGCCGCGACGCTCGCCCTGCACGCGACCGGCACGCTCGATCGCACCAGCACGGCGGTGGTGGCAGCGATCCTCGCGGCGGCCGCGATCGCCACGTTCGACCGCGTGGCCTGGATCGAGACGGTCGCGGTGCTGGTCCTGTTCGCTGCCCGCGTTCCGCAGCTTCGCCGCACCGCCGGGCTGGCGGTGGGCATCGCGGCGGCGATCGGCCTGGTCGCACTGGCGGTCGCCCACCCCAGCCGGGCCGCGCTCGAGCGACATCTCCGCCACGGCCCGATCTCGTCCCGCAGCGACGTCTGGCACGTGTCCTGGGACGCCTTCCGCGACCGACCGCTTCTGGGCTACGGGCCGGGGCAGTTCCGAAAGATCTACGAGACGCCTCGGTTTCTCAACACCGGCACCGGCCGGATCGGGCTCGCCCATGACGCCGTGCTCGAGCAGGGCGTGGAAGCGGGCGTGGTGGCCGCGGCGGGCACGGCGCTGGCATTGCTGGCGATGTTGGCGGCCGGCGCCTCGGCGCTGGGATCACGCGACCCGGCTCGGCTGGCCGCCGGCGTGGCCGCGGTGGCGGTCGCGCTGTCGGGCGTCTACGACATCACGTGGTCATTCGCGCCGCTGCTGCTGCTGGGCGCCGTCTCGGCGGTGGCGTGCCGGGAGCCGGGCGAGTGAGCGCCGGATGCCGGGTGACGGCGCGTCAAACTCGGGGCGCGCGGCGCAATTGATACCGGTGCCAGGCAACGCGGAACGCGTTGCCTGGCACCACCGAGCGAGCACAAGAGCTACAGAGTCAGACCGAGGTGAGACGGTGCGCGGGCGCTTGGGCCAGATCCAGCAGGCCTTGCAGCAGCACCCGGCCGTCGGTCGAGCCGATCAGATGCTCGACCGCGTGCTCTGGGTGAGGCATCAGCGCGGCAACGTTGCCGGCCTCGTTGGTGACGCAGGCCACCGAGCCGACCGAGCCATTGGGGTTGTCCGCGTACCGCAGCAGCACCTGGCCGTTTACCTCCATCTCCGACAACGTTGCCTGATCGGCAAACCAGCAGCCGTCGTGGTGCTTGATCGGAATCGTCAGCACGTCGCCTGCGGACGCGCCGGGAAGCCAGGGCGACCCCCGCTCGACCAGCAGCCCGACGTCGTGGCAGACGAACTTGAGGCTGGCGTTTGGCCGCAGCACCCCGGGCAACAGGCGAGCCTCGGTCAGCACCTGGAAGCCGTTGCAGATCCCCAGCACCGGCCGGCCGGCGGCGGCGTGCTCGCGCACCGCCGACATCACCGGCGACAGCGCCGCCAGCGCCCCCGGGCGCAGGTGGTCGCCGTAGCTGAAGCCGCCGGGGATGATCACGGCATCCACGCCGCCCAGATCGGCGTCGCCGTGCCATAGCCGCACGGGCTCGGCGCCCAGCAGCGAGACGGCGCGGGCGGCGTCCCGGTCGTCGCAGGCGCCGGGGTAGCTGATCACTCCCACCCTCACGCCTCGACCTCCACCTGGTACTGCTCGATCAGCGGGTTGGACAGCACCTTCTCGGCGATCTCGCCCGCGATCCGGCGGGCGCTCTCGGCATCGCCAGCCTCGACCTGGAGGTCGAACACCTTGCCGGCGCGGACATCGGAGGCCGGGTAGCCGAGCCCTGCCAGCGAGCGGCGGACAGCCTCGCCCTGGGGATCGAGGATGCCGTCGCGCGGTCGCACCAGAACGGTGACTCTCATGGCTGGGTGACTCCGTTTCGTTGCAGGTAGGCGCTGAACGGCTCGCCGGTCAGGCGCTGGTAGGCCTCGAGGTAACGATCGCGGGTGCCGGTCACGATCTCGTCCGGCAGCACGGGCGCGGGCGGCTGCTTGTCCCAGCGCTGGCTCTCCAGCCAGTCGCGCAGGAACTGCTTGTCGTACGACGCCTGGGGGCGGCCCGGCTGGTAGCTGTCGGCCGGCCAGAACCGGGACGAGTCGGGCGTCAGCAGCTCGTCGCCCAGCACCAGCTCGCCGGTCATGTCGATGCCGAACTCGAGCTTGGTGTCGGCGATGATGATGCCGCGCTCGCGGGCGTAGGAGGCGGCGTGCTCGTAGATGTCGAGCGAGATCCGCTCCAGCTTCTGGTAGCGCAGCTCGTCGCCGACCAGCAGCTCGGCGGTGGCGGCGTCGATGTTGATGTCATGGCCGCTGGTGGCCTTGGTGGCGGGGGTGAAGATCGGCATCTCCAGCTTGTCGGACTCGTGCAGGCCGCCCGGCAGGCGCTGGCCGCAGACGGTGCCCGTCAGCTGGTAGTCCTTCCACGCCGACCCGGACAGGTAGCCGCGAACGACGCACTCGATCGGCATCATGGTCAGACGCCGCACCAGCATCGCGCGGCCGGCCAGGTCGGGCGTCGCGCGGGCCGCGACTGGGAACTCGTCCTGCTCGATCGTGATCAGGTGGTTCGGTGTCAGCTCGGCCGTGCGCTCGAACCAGAACACCGACAGGGCGGTCAGCACGCGCCCCTTGTCGGGGATCGGCGTCGGCATGTTCACGTCGAAGGCGCTGATCCGGTCGGACGCGACCATCAGCATCGTCTCACCGAAGTTGTACATCTCGCGCACCTTGCCCGAAGACTCGTGCAGGTTCGTGAGCTGGTCAGACACGCTCCACCTCCAGTGCGTCAAGGGTTCGCTCGAAGATCTCGTCCACGTGGCGCAGGAAGCTGTCGAGGTCGAACACCCGGTCGAGTGCCTCCCCGCCCAGCAGCTCGGCGGCCTCGGGGTCGGCCTCGAGCAGGCCGCGGAACGCGACCTCCTCGTCCCACGACCGCAGGGCGTTTCGCTGCGTGATCTCGTACGCCCGCTCGCGGGAGGCGCCCGCCTCGACCATCGCCAGCAGGGCACGGCCCGAGAACACCAGCCCGTGCGAGGCCTCCAGATTCTTCAGCATCCGCTCGGGATCGACGGCCAGCCCCTCGGCCAGCCACCGCATCCGGTCGAGCATGTAGTCGAGCGCGATCGTCGAATCGGGCAGCACGATCCGCTCGGCGCTCGAGTGCGAGATGTCGCGCTGATGCCAGAGCGCGACGTTCTCGAGCCCCACCTGGGCGTTGCCGCGCAGCACGCGGGCAAGGCCGGAGATGCGCTCGCAGACGATCGGGTTCTGCTTGTGCGGCATCGCCGAGGAGCCCTTCTGGCCGGCCGCGAACGGCTCCAGCGCCTCGCGCACCTCGGTCCGCTGGAGGTGGCGGATCTCGGTCGCGAAGCGGTCGAGCGATGAGCCGGCGCCGGCCAGCACCGAGAGCAGGTTGGCGTGACGATCGCGGGGGATCACCTGTGTCGCAACCTGCTCGCGCTCGAGGCCCAGCCGGCCGAGCGCGAACTCCTCGATCCGCGGTTCCGAGTTGGCGTAGGTGCCGACGGCGCCGGACAGCTTGCCCACCTCGACCGCGGCGAAGGCATCGCGCAGCCGCAGCTGCTGCCGCCGCAGCTCCGTGACGAATCCCAGCAACACCAGGCCGAACGTGGTCGGCTCGGCGTGCACGCCGTGAGTGCGGCCGATCATCGGCGTGTGGCGGAACTCCTCGGCCCGCACCAGCACCGCCAGCTCGGCCGCCGCCAGGCCCGCGACCAGCAGCCGGCCGGCGTCGCGCAGCTGGAGCGCGAGCGCGGTGTCGACCACGTCCGACGACGTCAGCCCGTAGTGGAACCAGCGCCCCTGCTCGCCGACCTGCTCGGCCACCGACTCGGTGAACGCCAGCACGTCGTGATGCGTGCGCTGCTCGATCTCGAGGATGCGATCGACGTCGATCCGCGCCCGCGACCGCACGGCCTCGACCGCGTCGCCCGGCACCACGCCGGCGTCGGCCCAGGCCTCCATGGCTGCGATCTCGACGTCCAGCCACCGCTGGAACTTGCGCTCGTCCGACCAGACGGCGCCCATGTCGGGACGGGTATAGCGCTTGATCAAGGCAAAAGCAGTCTACCAACCGGACCCGACCGCACCGGCCGATGGCCGGGCGACCGCCGGGTCGCGGCTCGATCGTGCCAGGCACCGCTGCGCGTTGCCAGGCACGCGCCTTCCGGCGGCGGCCTCGGCCACGGGGTGACCCCGGTGCCGGGCAACGGCTGAAGGCCGGTGCCGGGCACCATCGCGCC
>JAWVEC010000071.1:0-2652 GCA_033856975.1 Gaiellales bacterium | reverse complement strand
ACGACGAATGCCGACGCCCACAGGAGAACCGTGATCGCCGCCGCGAGTACCGCGAGGCGATCGGGATGCGCCGATTTCACCGACCCAGTCTTCGGGGTGCCGCCTGCCTCGGGCAAGCGGATTTACGACACGAGGGTCGCAGATGCTGCCAATCTTGGTAGCAGAGCGTGCTCGCCGGTGCCTCTCACCGACCGGGAGCTGCCCGGCCGATCACCTCCGCGCGCGACCTCCACTCACCGCTCGGAGGTGGGCTTCTGGGTTCGTCTCACGTGCGCTTCGTTTTCCTACAGCTTTGGCATCGAGCAGACGGTCCGCCATGCGGGCCGGATCAGCCGTGCCGGGCTGCTTCCTGCGCGAGTTGTACGCGAGAGGTGAGTCCGAGTTTTGAGTAGACGTGGGTCAGGTGGGTTTGCACGGTGCGCGGTGAGACGAACAGCCGTGTGCCGATGTCGTTGTTGGCGAGCCCTTCGCTGACGAGCCGTACGACGTCGCGCTCGGTGGGCGTGAGTGAGTCCCAGCCACTCGCGGGGCGTTTGCGTTCGCCGCGACGGCGCTGGGCGTAGGCGATCGCTTCGTCGGTGGACAGCGCGGCACCCTCGGCCCACGCGGATTCAAAGTCCTTCTCGCCCATCCCCTCACGAAGCGCCGCCAGCGGGAATTCGAAGAAGGCGTCGAAGATCTTGAACCGGACGAGGCCGCCGCGCTGCCGGATGGCGTCTGCGGCGCCGAACAGCCGCGCCGCTTCAGGGTGGCTACCGGCGCCGACGGCGAGTGCGGCGAGGCACTCGAGGGTATCGGGAGCGGCGGCGTATGCACCGGTGCTGGTGGCGGTTGCGAGCGCGTCGTGCGCGTCGCGGGCGGCCTGTTCGGGCTCACCCTGCACGATCGCGACGCCGGCGCGCGTCGTCAGTGCCAGCGACAGGTGAAAGCCGCTGGTCGCCGCGACCGCGTCGTCGGCCAAGCGCCGGGCCGCGGTCAGATCGCCGCGCACCAGCGCCGCCTGAGCCGCGTAAGCGATCCAGATCGCCGCCTGCTTGGGCTGAAGATTGAGATGGGGCAAGCCCGCCGCGATCGCATCGTCCGCGGCGGCAACGTCGCCCGCGGCCAGGGTCGCGATAGTCAACCCCGCGTAGGCGAGGCCTGGGAAGAACCCGCCGAGCTCCGCGCCGGCCTCGACGGCCGCGTTGGCCGTCTCGCGCGCCGCACTCGGGTCGCCGTGGTACGCCAGCATGAGCGCCTGCATGAACCGGGCGCAGCACCCCCAGTACACGTCGTGAGCCTCGTCGGCCTCGGCAATGACCTCATTCAACTTCGCGATGGCTCCAACGGCATCACCGAGCATTCCCTGTGCTACCCCAAGACTCCACCGGCACCCGTGCGAGGCGAACCGGTCACCGTTGGCGTCGGCGAGGTCGCGTCCTTCCTCGCCGGCCGCGCGCACGGCGATCGGATCACCGATCATGACCGACCCATACGCCTGCCAACTCAGAATCTGGCCGAGCCTCCACCCGTCGCCTATCGAGCGGGCCAAGCCGATCGCCTCGGCGAAATACGGGCGTGCCGCCTCGGGGTCGTAGACCGCGATGCAACCGCAGGCGGTCAGGGCCCGCAGCAACAGGGCGGGGTCATCGACTTCCCGCGCGATCGTCAGGGCCTGGAGGGCTTGCTCCATGCGGTCGGTGGCGCCCATGAATGCGCTGAGCGTGGCCTTGTCGGCGAGCACCGCCGCGAGCACCGCAGGCGCCACCTCGTCCGGGTGTGCGCTTTGGTCAGTGAGGACGGCGTCGAACCAGGCCAGCGCTTCCAGGATGCGGCCCCGTCCGAGCCACAGTTGCTGCAGCGTTGACGCCAGCAGCGACGCAACCGCGGTATCGGAGTTCTCGCGGCTCCATACGAATGCGGCGCGCAGGTTGTCGATCTCGTTCTCGGCCTGATCGAGACGCTGCTGATGGCCGCTGGGCGCCGGAGTGTCGAGCGTCGCCGCCATGGTGGTGTAGTAGTCGCGGTGACGGGCACGCACGGCGTCGGCCTGGCCGGACTCGCCGAGCCTTTCCAGAGCGTACTGGCGCACCGTCTCCAGCAAACGGTATCGCGTTCGGCCACTGGCCGTTTCGGCCACCACCAGAGACTTGTCGACCAACAGTGTGAGCAGGTCGAGGACCTGGAAGCGTTCCACGTCGCCGCCGCCGACGACTGCCTCTGCGGCGTCGAGGTCGAACCCACCCATGAACGCCGCCAGCCGAGCGAACACGACCCGTTCAGGCTCGGTCAGCAGCGCATGCGACCAGTCCACCGAAGCCCGCAACGTCTGCTGACGGCGCACCGCGGTGCGGGCACCGCCGGTCAGCAGCCGGAAGCGGTCATGCAGGCCGTCGCGGATCTCGGTCAACGACAAGACGCGCACCCGCGCCGCCGCCAGCTCGATCGCCAACGGCACCCCGTCGAGTCGCCGACAGATCTCCGCCGCGATGGCGTCGTCGTCGTCGGTGAGGCGGAAATCGGGGCGGACCCGGCGCGCGCGGTCGGCGAACAACTCGATCGCCTCGTCGGCCAGCGACAGCGACGGCACCCGCCAACTCACCTCACCGGCCACCCCGATCGGTTCACGACTCGTGGCCACAACCGTCACCGCGGGGCAGCCGCCCTGCAGGC
>JAWVEC010000070.1:0-5770 GCA_033856975.1 Gaiellales bacterium | reverse complement strand
GGCGTGCTGGGCTCGGCGCTGACGATGGACAAGGACGTGGTGAAGCGCGTGCTGCGCGACGTCGACATCGCCGTGGCGCGACACGCCGTGATGCGAAACCGCGTATTCGGCGCCGAGCAGATGGCCGAGGTGGACGAGCTCGGCTACCCCTGCTTCGTCAAGCCCGCGCGGCTCGGCTCGAGCGTCGGCATCAGCAAGGTGGAGACGCGCGAGGGCCTGGAGGCGGCGGTCGGGCTCGCCTTCCGGCACGACTCGAAGGTGCTGGTGGAGGAGATGATCGCCGGTCGCGAGGTGGAGTGCGGCGTGCTGGGCAACGCCGACCCGGTGGTCAGCGTGGCCGGCGAGATCGTGATCGCAAACGCCTCCGACTGGTACGACTACGCCGCCAAGTACGACGAGGGCGCGATGGAGCTGCGTGCTCCCGCCGACCTGCCACCGGCCGTGTCCGCCGAGCTACGAGACGCGGCACGGCGCGCGTTCGAGGTATGCGAGTGCGCCGGCATGGCCCGGATCGACTTCTTCGTCACGCCCGAGCAGCGGGTGGTGCTGAACGAGATCAACACGATCCCCGGCTTCACCGAGACGAGCGTGTACGCCAAGCTATTCGAGGTCTCGGGCACCAGCTACCCGCAGCTGCTCGACCGCTTGATCGAGCTGGCGCTCGAACGGCACGCAGAGGCGCAGACCTACCGCTACTAGCCTGCGCGGCTGCAGGTCTTCGCCTCGGATACCAAGCTGGCGAACCGATCGGCGCCCACGTTGCCGCCCGACAGCACCACGCCGATCCGTCCCCCGGACGGCTGCATCCGCCCCGCCAGCAGCGCGGCGAGGGCGGATGCGCCGCTGGGCTCGGCGACCACCTTCATGCGGTCGAACAGGAACCGCATTGCCGCGACGATCTCGGCGTCCGACACCACCACCACCTCGTCCACCAGCCCCCGGTTGACCTCGAACGTCAACTGGCCAGGGATGTCGGCCTGCTGGCCATCGGCGATCGTGCGCGGCACGTCGATCCGCACGCGCTCACCGGCCGCCAGCGAGCGGCGGGTGTCGTCGCCGGCCTCGGGCTCGACGCCGATCACGCGGATGCCGGGGCGAAGCGCCTTCGCCGCCGTCACGCAGCCCGCCAACAGCCCGCCGCCGCCGACCGGCACCAGCAACGCGTCCAGGTCGGGCACGCGCTCCAGCAGCTCGAGCGCGACCGTACCCTGCCCGGCCATCACCAGCGGATGCTCGTAGGGCGGCACCAGCGTCAGGCCGCGCTCAGCCGCCAGCGCGGCGCCCAGAGCCTCGCGGTCCTCCCGGTAGCGGTCGTAGCCGATCACCTCGGCGCCGTAGCCCCGGGTCGCCTCCAGCTTGGCCGCGGGGACGTCGTCCGGCATCAGGATGGTGGCCGGCGCACCCAGCAGCGAGGCCGCCAGCGCCACCGCCTGGGCGTGGTTGCCGGACGAGTATGCGGTCACGCCGGGCGCCAGCCGCTGCGGAGGAAGGGATGAGATCATCGAGTAGGCGCCGCGGAACTTGAAGGCGCCGCCGCGCTGGAAGCACTCGGCCTTGCAGAACACCTGAGCGGAGACCGCCCGGTCGAGCGTGCGCGATGTCAGCACCGGCGTGCGGTGGGCGATGCCCTCCAGCCGGCCGGCCGCCGCGCGCACGTCATCGAGCGAGATCATGCCGGCAAGCGTACCGGTGCGAGCGCGCGGGGCGGGTGCTCAGGAGCTCCCTAGAAATCGAACGGCATGATGCCGTCGTTCTCGAGCGCCGAGCGGAAGCGATCGACGGCGTCGGTCATATTCTCGCGGGTGACACGGTCGAGCTCCTCGATCAGCCGGTCGGTGGCGTCGTTCAGCACGTCGTCGTAGCGCTCGACCTCGGCCGCGTCGTACGTCTCGACGGTCCGCCACTCACAATCGGGGCAGCGCAGCGCGAGTTGCCAGCGCAGCTCCTCGACCTCGTTCCAGTCGGTCGGGTGCACACGATCGCCGCCGCACGCGACACACAGCTCGATCTGACGCACCTCCAGCGCCGCGGTGGGCTCGATCTCGTGCACGTCGGAGATCACCGGCTCGGCACCGGTGGTCTGGTAGTAGACGATCTCGACCGTCTTGCCGCTGGGCAGCACGATCCTCTTGATGTGAAACTCTCCCACTGCCCCGCATTATCGGGCGGAGCGGCCCACATCTTGAGAGGAAAAACGCGCCAGTATTCCTTAACGTGATGAACTCGTTGCAAGCAGCGGAGCAGAAGCGTAAAGACCGGTCGGTCTCACCGGTTCTCAGATGGTCGCCGCGGCCATCGGCGCGTGGGCGCCGAGCGCCTCCTCGACCGCCTCCGCAAACACATCCAGTGACTCGTCGATCTGCTCGTCACTGGCCACCAGGCCGACCAGCACGCGCAGGCAGTTTCCGTGCATCCCGGCCTTCAGAATCAACAGCCCGCGGCGCATCGCGGCCTCGGCCACCGCGGTCGCGAGCTCGGGGGCGGGCAGCTTGTCGGCCGGGTCGCGCACGAACTCGAGCGCCAGCATCGGCCCCAGCCCGCGCACGTCCCCGATCTGGGCGTGGCGGGTCTGCAGCTCGAGCAGCCGCACCCGCATCCGCTCGCCGATCGACCGCCCGCGCCCCAGCAGATCGAGCCGGTCGATCTCGTCCAGCACGGCGATGCCGGCGACGCAGCCCAGCGGAGAGCCGACGTAGGTGCCGCCGATGGTCGAGTCGCCGGCCGCGTCCACCACGTCAGCCCGGCCCAGCACGCCTGAGATCGGCACGCCCGCCGCGATCGACTTCGCAACCGTGATCAGATCGGGCTCGACGCCGAAGTGCTCGATCGCGAACAGCTTGCCGGTGCGGCCAAAGCCGGTCTGCACCTCGTCGGCGATCAGCACGATGCCGTGCTCGTCGGCGATCTGCCGCAATCCCCGCACCCACTCCACCGGGGGCACCACGAAGCCACCCTCGCCCTGCACCGGCTCGAAGATGATCGCGGCCACACTCTCGGCCGCGACGTGGGTGGTGAACATCTCGCGCAGCGCGTCCAACGCGGCCTGGGAGGGATCGGCCGCGGCATCGCGGTAGGGGTAGGGGTAGGGCGCGCGATAGACCTCGCCCGCAAACGGCCCCATGCCGGCCTTGTAGGGATGCTGCTTCGAGGTCAGCGTCATCGCCATCAGCGTGCGGCCGTGGAAGGCACGGTCGAACGTGACCACGGCCGATCGACCCGTCGCCAGCTTGGCCACCTTGACGGCGTTCTCGACCGCCTCGGCACCGGAGTTGAAGAAGGCGGCCTTCTTGGCACCGGAGATCGGCGTCCGCGCCAGCAGCTTCTCGGCCAGCTCGACGTACGACTCGTAGGGCACCATCGTGAAATCGGTATGCAGAAAGCGGTCGACCTGAGCGTGCAGGGCCGCCGAGACTGCGGCGTTGGTGTGGCCGACGTTGAGGCAGCCGATGCCGCCGGTCCAGTCGAGGAACGTGTTGCCGTCCACATCGGTGATCGCGATGCCATGCGCATGGTCGATCACGATCGGCAGGTAGATGCTCTTGGCGTCGGCGATCACCCGCTGCTTGCGCTCCAGGATCTGGCTCGTCTTCGGTCCAGGCACAGCGGTGCGCAGCGCGATGGTCTTCCCCATGTGGCTCCCCTTACAGCGGCGTGACGGCGATTACGGGATCGCCCAATCTGGTGTCAGGATACCAGGGCACCGACCGCGTACACTCCCCTGGGATGGTGCTCTCCGACCACACGATCCGCGAGGAGATCGCCGCCGGGCGGATCGTGATCGAGCCGTTCGACGACGAGCTGGTGCAGCCGTGCAGCATCGACGTCACGGTCGGCGAGACGTTCCGCGTGTTTCGCAACTCGCGCTACCCCTACATCGACGTCAAGCTCGAGATGGAGGACCTGACCGAGCTCGTGCGCGTCGGCCCCGACGAGCCGTTCATCCTGCACCCGGGGGAGTTCGTGCTCGGGGTGGTGGCCGAGCGCGTCGCGCTTCCGCACGACATCGTCGCCACGCTCGACGGCAAGAGCTCGCTGGGGCGGCTGGGCCTGGTCGTCCACCAGACGGCGGGCGTGATCGACGCCGGCTTCGACGGGCACATCACCCTCGAGCTGGCGAACATGGCGAACCTGCCGATCACGGTCTACCCCGGCATGCGGATCGCCCAGCTCAGCTTCATGACGCTGACCACGCCGGCCGACCGGCCGTATGGATCGGGCGGCCTGGGCAGCAAGTACCAGGGCCAGGCGGAGCCGACTCCCAGCCGCTATTACCTCAACTTCGCCGACAGCCAGTGACCGTGCTGGTGACAGGTGCGACCGGCTACATCGGACGCGAGGTGGCGTCCGCGCTGGTGGCATCGGGCCGGCCGGTGCGAGCGCTCGTGCACAACCCCCACGCCGAGTCACCGGAGGGCGTCGAGCACGTACAGGGCGACGTCGCGGACGCCGGCTCGCTGCGGGCGGCGGCCGAGGGCTGCGATGCGATCGTGCACCTGGTGGCGATCCTCAACGGCTCGGACGCCGAATTCGGGGCGATCAACACGGGCGGTGCCGTCAACATGGTCGCGGCTGCGCGCGCCAACGGCATCCGGCGAGTGCTGCACATGTGCGCGCTGGGCGTCTCGCAGCAGCACGCGCCGCTGACGCGGTACTGGGGCAGCAAGTACGCCGGCAAGCTGGCAGTGACGGACAGCGACCTCGACTGGACGGTGATGGAGCCGAGCTTCGTGTTCGGCCGAAACGGCGGCGCGCTGAAGGCGTTCGAGAGCCTGATCAAGCCGCCGGTCGCACCCGTGATCGGGGACGGCCGCTATCGGCACCAACCGGTCTGGATCGGCGACGTCGCGACCGCCTTCGTGCGCGCGCTGGAGCGTCCCGAGACGATCGGCCGCACGTACGAGCTGGGCGGGCCGGAGGTGTTCGAGTTCAACGATCTGCTGGATGAGCTGGCCCGGGTAACGGGGCGCAAACCACGGCGCAAGCTGCACGCCCCGGTCGGCCTGATGCAAGCGCAGGCGGCGGTGCTTCAGTACCTGCCGCCACCGCTCAAGGTGACACGCGAGCAGATCGTGATGCTGGTCGCGGGCACCGAGTGCGACCTCGGGCCGATGCGCTCAGAGCTCGGCATCGAGCCCGCCTCGATCGCCGAGGCATATACGCGCTGAGCGAGTTTTGCCGCCGCACTTGGAGTCGTCGGCTCGCGTTGCTACACTCGGCATACCACGGAAAGGAGGTGGTCCGACTTGTTGGATGGTTCAAGACGGGCGAGTGGAGGTGCTCGCAGGTAGAGGCGGGTCCCTGAACCTACGGGGAACCGCTGCAGCCGGCGTTGGGACCGCCGCCGCCACCCTCTCGGTGGTCAGGCAGGCAACCGCCGCTACCTAATCCACGCGAAAACGCCGCCATGGGGCGCGTCGGAAAATCCGGCGCGCCCCGTGGACTTTCTGGAGGCGTTGTTGCTCGCCGCTTGGAGTGACCGCGAACTCCGGCGCCTCCCACAGCGCCCGAGGGTTACATGCCCCAGCGACCCTCGCCGACGAGCTGAAGCTCGGCGCCCGCGGCGCCCAGCCCTGAGACGGCTCCGTCGCCGCGCTGCTCCACCCGCACCGAGACGGTGCGCGCCAGCGCGTCCAGCACCCAGTTGCTGCCGGCCTCGCCGGTCAGCTCGGTCTCGGCCTCCTCCCCCTGGCCGCGCCGGTCGCTGAGCTGGAACAGGTGCCCGGGCTCGACGCCCTGTCGCTTCATGTAGTGCAGCATCTCCTCGGCCTCG
>JAWVEC010000069.1:0-9100 GCA_033856975.1 Gaiellales bacterium | reverse complement strand
GTCGCCTCTTCGGCGCTCATGAAGTAGTCGCGCTCGGTGTCGCGGGTGACCTTCTCGAGCGACTGCCCGGTGTGGTCGGAGATGATCTGGTCGAGCCGCTTGCGGATGTCGAGGATCTCGCGGGCGTGGATCTCGATATCGGTGGCCTGGCCCTGGAACCCGGACGAGACCTGGTGGATCAGGATCTTGGCGTTGGGCAGCGCCATCCGCTTGCCCTTCGCGCCACCGGCCAGCAGCAGGGCGCCCATGCTCATCGCGATGCCGACGCAGATCGTCTGCACGTCGGGCTTGATGAACTGCATCGTGTCGTAGATGGCGAGGCCGGCGTAGACGCTGCCGCCGGGTGAGTTGACGTAGATCGAGATGTCCTTGTCGGGGTCCTCCGACTCCAGGTGCAGCAGCTGCGCGACGATCAGGTTGGCGATCTGGTCGTCAACCGGCGTCCCCAGAAAGACGATCCGCTCGTTCAGCAGTCGCGAGTAGATGTCAAACGAGCGCTCGCCGCGCGAGGTCTGCTCGATCACCATGGGAATCAGTGGGCTCACTCGGTCTCCTATTCGCCGGGCTCTGAGGAGCCGGGGGTCCAGATCTGTGTCGGTTTTGCGGCCGCGGCCTCGGATTCCTTCTCGGGCGTCCACAGCTTGTCTCGCGCCTCGGCCTGATCGGGCGAGATCTCTTTCGCGTTATCGACCGCAATGTCGAGAGCTTTCTGCATTCGCAGATCGATGCGCAGTGCGGTCAGCGTGGCGGGGTCGCCCATCAGCCGTGCCACCACCTCGTCGGGGTCGTCGCCGCCCTGCGTCGCCTGCTCGCGGATGAAGGAGTCGATCATCTCGTCGCTGATCTCGATCTGCTCCGCGTCGGCGACAGCCTCGAGCACCAGATCCTTGGCGACCGAGTCCTCCGCCTGTGGTCTCAACGTCTGCACGATCTCATCGGCGTTCTGCCCGGTCAGCCGGAGGTAGTCGGACATCTCCATGCCGCGCGCGCTCAGCGACTCGATCATGTTGCGCATCATGTCGGCCATCCTGGTGCGCACCAGCGCCTCGGGCAGCTCGCTGCTGAGCTGCTTGGCCAGGTCGTCGAGCACCGTCGAGCGGAACACGCGATCGCTCTCCTCGTTGATCGCCTCCTGGAAGCGGGCTTGCAGGTCGGCCTCGAGCTCGGCCAGCGTGTCGAACTCGCTCACCGACTTGGCGAACTCGTCGTCCAGGTCGGCCAGCACACGCTCCTTGACCTCCTTGACGGTGACGGCGAAGGTGGCCGCCTGACCGGCCAGCTGCTCGGCGGGGTACTCGGCCGGGAACGTGACCGGGACGTCGCGCTGCTCGCCGGCCCGCATGCCCTCGACGCCCTGCTCGAGATCCTCGATCAGCCGCCCGGCGCCCAGCTCGACGCCGTAGTCGGTGCCGCGACCGCCCTCGAACTCGGTGCCGTCCAGCGACCCGACGAAGTCGATCACGACGAAGTCTCCCTGCTGTGCACCGCGGTCGACCGGGACCAGCTCGGCGACGCCGACCCGCAGCCGCTCGATCTCGGCATCGATCGCCTCGCGCGGTACGTCGGCCGGCGTTCGCACACCGGTCAGCCCCTTGTACGACTTCACCTCGGGCCGCGGCTTGACCTCGACCTCGGCCTTGAAGCTGAAGGCGGCACCCTCGACCGGCTCGGACTCCCAATCGATCGTGGGCCGGTCGATCGGATCGATGCCGGCCACGGCGACCGCCGTCCGGTACCAGCCGGACAGGTGATGCTCGAGCGCCTCCTCGATCACCGCCTCGCGTCCGATCCGCTGCATCACCATCGTCTTGGGCGCCTTGCCCTTTCGAAACCCGGGCAGCCGCACCGACTTCGAAAGGTCGGTGAGCGCATGCTCGAAGGCGTGGTCGACGTCGTGAGCAGGCACCTCGACTGTCAGTCGGACGCGGTTTGAGTCGAGCTCTTCGAGTTGGGTCTTCATCAGGCGAGACGCAACGCGCGGCACAGAGCCGCGGCAACGGTCTTCTAACCTTAGTCGCACCCTGGCAGGTGCGCCACCGCAGCCAGACCACCCACAGCGATTGGTAGGGTCAGACACATGACCGAGGAGCGACGCACGTTCGACGACGCGCACGACGCCACCCGGCGCACCCGGCTCGCCAACGAGCGCACGTACCTGGCCTGGTGGCGAACCGGCCTGACGTCGCTGGCGGTCAGCCTGGCCGCCGGCAAGGTCGTGCCCGGGCTCAGCAACACGCACCGCACATGGCCCTACCAGGTGATCGGCGCCGGATTCGCCGTGATCGGGATCGCCTGCATCGCCTATGGGCTGCGCCGCGAGCGCCAGGTGGAGGACGCCCTGATGCGGGGAGAGTTCGTGCCGCCCGATCGGGCCTGGACGATGGCGATGACGGTGGGCGGCGTTGTGCTGGGCGTGTTCACGCTGATCCTGCTGGCCACCGGCCGCTGACACGCCGCCGAACGAGTTGACACCTTCGGGGGGCAGCCGGATACTGGCGCCGGCTCATTCATCTTCGACTTGGGGGTTCATATGAAGCGCGGGCTTCTCGCAATCATCGCGATCAGCATCTGCTCGCTGTTCGCGGCCAGCTCGGCGTACGGGCACGACTGCATACGCGTCTCCTCCTCCCACCAGGGACTCGTCAGCTCGACGTCGCACGGCGGCCGCTGGCTGCTGTTCGACTTCAGCTCCGTACCCGCAACAACACAGACGCTCGCGACCATCGAGGTGTCGGCCACTCAGGCACAGATCGCGTGCTTCGTCCCCGCCTACGCACAGACCGGCCAGCCGCAGTTCTTCGCGCTTGGCATCGGCGTCGCCGGCAAGAACGGCGTGCTGGCACACAACAACCCCAACGACCGCGTCCTGTCGGACGGCCACGGGATCGACCACCTCGAAGACAGCCCGATCCTTCCGGCCATCTTCGGCGCGGCCAGCGGCTGCGGGATCGACGTCAGCGGGTGAGCTCCACGTGCCGGCTTGCCGGGCGGCGACCCCGTCCGGCGAGCCGGCAATCTGCCGGCAGTTCGTGAATTCAGCCCGTGGTGGCTGCGATCGCCCTCGCAGATTCAGATCGGCTGAGAAATGCGGGCGAGAGGACTCGAACCTCCACGGCCAAGGGCCACCGGCTCCTAAGGCCGGCGCGTCTACCAATTCCGCCACACCCGCGGGCGATCGGCGCAGGTTATTCGATCTGTCGGGAATTTCGATCAAGACAGCGCCCCATCCCGCCGATGAGGGAGATTGGAACACGGGAACGCGAGGCTCAAAATCGAACTGCCCACAAACGCTTCGGAGCTGTCACCCGATCGGCCACTGAGTGACGCTCGGGCCGACGCGCTCGGCCATGCGGCCTTCGCTGCGCATCTCGCACAGACGATCGCCTGCTCGGCGCCGCGGGCGGGCATCGCGATCGGCCTGCACGGCGACCCGGGATCGGGGCGCTCATCGGTGCTGAACCTGGTGCGGATGTCGCTGCGCGAACAGCCGCAGTCGGCCAAGTGGACGATCGTGGAGTGGAATCCGTGGCTGCTGACCGGCAGCGATGATCTCGAGAGCCGTTTCGTGCACCTGCTGGCGACGGCCATGCTGCCGTCTCCTCCGGCCGGCGAGCAGCTGCCGGACGGCAGCCAGCTGGCGGCGCTGCGGGCGCGCGTGGCGGCGACGTTCAACTCCGGCGACAAGCGGCTGGTGGTGGTGATCGACGACGTCGACCGGCTGTCGCCTGACCGTGCCTCCGAGGTGCTGCGGCTGCTGGCCTCTGTCGCGGCGGTGCCGAACCTGATCTTCCTGGTCGCGATCGGTCGCGAGCTGCCGGACGCCATCTCGGTCGAGAAGGCGATGCAGGTCGTCATCGACCTGCCGTTGCCGGACCGCAGCTCGCTCCAGCAGATGTTCCTCGACCGGCTCGACCCGCTGCTGGCGGCCGGCCGTGCGGCCGGGCTGCTGCACCCCGACTACTGGATCGACATGTGCGCCAACGGCATCGACCCGTTTCTGGAGTCGCCGCGCGACGTGGTGCGGCTGGTGAACGCGGTGGCCGCGACCTACCCGTCCGTGCAGGGCGAGGTCAACCCGATCGACTTCACCGCGCTCGAGACGCTGCGCCTGTTCTGCCCCACGGCCTACGAGGCGGTACGGCGGCGGCCGTCGGCCTTCCTGCTGCCGGTGTCGGCGCGCCGCGACGAGGATGGGTCGATGGTCGAGACCAAGCGCTACCACGAGAGCTGGCCCGAGAATCTGGCCGACGACGAGAAGACGCGCGCCATCAACCTGCTGATGCGGCTGTTCCCCCGGCTTCCCGATGTGCTGAGCGCGCGGGCGATGGCCTCGCTGCCGGAGGAGGAGTGGCGGGGCCTGCTGCTGGTCACCTGTCCCGACGTGTTCCCGGTCTACTTCCAGCTGGCGGTGCCGCGTGGCAGCATCTCGAACGCCGACCTGCAGTCGAAGCTCGAGCACTTCGGCGACACCAACCAGTTCGCCGCCACGCTGCTCGAGCTGGCGCGCGACTCCGCGCCGGATGCGCCCGCCCGGCTGCAGGCCTTCCTGCAGCGGCTCGAGATGCACATCGGCGACGCCACGTCGCGCGACGAGCTGGAGGCGGCGATGCGGGCCGTGTTCCAGGTCGCCGACGATCTGCTGCGGCGCGAGGAGACTGGACGCACTGATCTCGACATGCAACAGCACCTGCGCCGGATCGTGCGGCGGATCCTGCTCGAGGTGGAGCAGGACGATCGCCTCTCACTGCTGGAGGAGGCGCTTGGCGGAGGCGGCTCGATCGCAACCGTGACCGACATCGTGATCATGCTCGGCCAGCAGCACGGCAAGTACGGCGGCGAGTGGAAGGAGGGCGCCGAGACGCTGGTCACGTTGTCACAGCTGGCGCAGATCGAGAACCTGGCCCTGACCGCCGTGCGCGACGCGGCCGAGATCGGCACGCTGCTGGGCGCCCCCAAGATGGGCGATGCGTTGTCCTGCTGGGCGACGTGGAACCGCGGCGAGTGCCGGGGATGGGTGCAGCGTGTGATCGGGGACGACGAGGGGCTGGTGACCTTCCTGAAGCCGTTCATGCACGAGGCCGGCATGCCCAGCGCCAGCGCCCGCGGCCCGCGGGTGGAGAACCGGCTCGACCATCGCCGGCTGCGGCCCTTCCTCGAGCCCGGCTCGATCGTCGAGCGCGTCCGCGCGCTGGCCGAGACGCCCGAGCGAAGCGAGCACGAGCGGCAGCTGATGCGCCGGTTCGTGCTCGACCACGAGCTGCTGCAGCAGGCCACCAGCGCCGACTACACCGAAGGCGACCAGACCCGCGACGACGACGCGTACGCCGCGTAGGCCGACCGACCTCGGCCGGGGCCGTTCGATCGAGCTAAGCTGAAGCCGTACCGTGGTGGCCGTAGCTCAGCTGGTGGTAGCCCCTGGTTGTGGTCCAGGAGGTCGTGGGTTCGAGTCCCACCGGTCACCCCTCGTTCGACCTTGGTCGTCCCGAGCACGCTGAGAGCCGGTGTCCAGGCAGGTACGATTGCCCGGCGCCCACCTCGATCGGGCGCACCGCGCGCCCGTAGCTCAGGGGATAGAGCAATGGCCTTCGAAGCCATGTGTCGCAGGTTCGAATCCTGCCGGGCGCACTGTTCCGCTCCGGCGCGTGCGGCCTAGCGGAGCGCCTCGAACTCCGCGTCTGTCAGCTCGATCTGGAACGCGGCCATGTTCTCCTTCACGTGCTCGAGCGACAGCGTGCCCGGGATCGGCAGCATCGCCGGGGAGCGCTTGAGCATCCACGCCAGCGTGATCTGCGTGGGCGTCGCGTCGTGTCGCGTGGCGATCTCCGCGAGGGCGGGGCCGCCGTCGCCGCGCAGCGGGAAGAAGGGCACGAAGACGATGCCCTGCGCCGCGCAGTGGTCGACGACCGCCTCGTGCTTTCGCTCGGAGAGGTTGTAGTGGTTCTGGACGGCGGCGATCGGCACGACCCGTCGGGCTCGCTCGATCTCGTCGATCGAGACCTCCGAGATGCCGACGTGACGGATCTTGCCCTGGTCGCGGTACTGCTTGACGGCGGCGAGGCTCTCCTCGAGCGGCGTCTCCGGATCGACTCGGTGCAGGTACCAGAGTGCGATGCTGTCGGTGCGCAGCCGTCGCAGGCTGTCCTCGATTTCGGCCTGGAGGTTCTCCGGCCGTCCGCGGCCGCCGCCACCACCGCCTCCGCCCTTGGTGGCCACGACGCAGCGACCGAAGTCGGGAGAGAGCGCCGCACCGATCGTCTGCTCGCTCTCCCCGCCCGTGTAGGAGTGAGCGGTGTCGATCATCTCCACCCCGGCGGCGGCCGCCTGCTTCATGAAGGCGACGTTCTCGGGCGTGTTGGTGAGCCGGTTCGTCCCCAGCCCGATGCGCGCGATCTCGGTGTCACCGAGCTTCAGGTGCGTCGGCTGCATGCCGTAGTCCTAGCCGCTCAGCGGCGTGTGTGCCAAGTGGGTGCGGGCTGGTCAGCAGGGATCGGTCGGGGCGGCGAGCGCCGCGGGTACCAGCGACCACGACCCGGCCGCGTCCTGGGCGATCAGCGAGAAGCTGTGGGTGGTGCCGCAGTTGAGGCCGGTCAGCGCAAACGTGGTCATCGGTGTCCGCCTGGTCACGACTCCGGGCGCCGAGAGCTGATAGCGGGTGGCGCCGGGAACGGCGTTCCAGGCCAGCGCGAGGCTGTCCATGGCGGCCGCCGTCACGTGCAGGTTGGCGGGCGCAGGCGGGCAGGGCGCGGACGTCAGGGTCAGCAGCCGGCGCAGCGATCGGTTGCCGACCATGTCCACGGAGCGCACCGCGACCGTGTGGTCGCTGCCACAGGCAAGCCCGGAGGCGACGAAGCTATGCTCGTTGCCCAGCGTGACAAGCCGCCCGTCCACAAATGCCTGATAGCCCCAGACGCGCAGGTTGTCGGTGGAGCTGCCCCAGTCGAACTCGACGCTGGCGCTCGTGATCGGCCCGGCGCTGAGGCTGGAGACGGCGCTGGGCGAGCCCGTGTCGCGCCACTTCACCATCCGCACCGCGTCCGCCAGCACCCGGCCGCTTCCGCCGGCTCGCGAGATGGCGATCCGCCAGGCATCGCCGGCCGCGAACTGCCAGCCGCCCAGGTAGCGCCAGGTGGCGCAGCCGAGCCGCTGGTTGACCGTCACGATACGGGGACCACCGGCCGTCGCCAACTGGATCCGGGCGGCGGCGTCGGCTCCCGTGACGCATGGCCAGCGAACGAACACGTCGTACCCGTCGGTTCCCGGCAGCGGGATCCTGTAGCGGGCAGGCTGGCTGCCCGCGAGCACCGTCGCCGCCCGCGCCCCGCCGCCCAGCGAGCCACCACCGCTGATCGGCTTCCAGCCGCTGTCGGCAGTGAAGTGGGTGGCCGAGCTGTCGTCCACCTGGCGCTGGGGCGTCGTGGCGGCGTACAGCCGCAGGTATGCCATGTAGCGCGCCCACTGCCAGTAGCGGCCGGGGTCGGTGTGATGGTCGGCTCCGCCCCACTCGCCGGGGTGGTAGGGGTCGGGCACCTGGTTGTGGCCGATCACGTGCTGGCGATCGGGCGTGATCGCGTAGCTGCGGGCGAGGAAGCCGGCCAGCCGCGCCGATCCGCGGTACTCGGCGTCGGGAAAGCCGCCGCCGTTGGTGTAACCGGCGTGCTCGATGCCGATCGACGACTCGTTGTAGACCCAGTTGCCGGCGTGCCAGGCGATGTCGGCGTCCGGCACCATCTGCGCCACCTGGCCGCTGCTGGAGACGACGTAGTGCGCGGATGACTGTGCGGCCGAGTTTCCGAACCAGTTGTAGGTGCCGGCGAAGCCGCCCTCAGCGACGTGGATGATCAGCCGCCGGATGGTCGGGTCGATCGGCCGGTCGGCGACGGTGTAGTTCCACGGGCTGGCCGGCTTCCACAGCGCCAGCGGGTAGTCAGGGCCGCTGACCGCCATCGCCACCAGGCGGCTGACCGCTCCGGCCGGTCGCGGGTGTGCCAGGCCGGACGACCCCAGCACGCCGGACGAGCGTTCATGCGCGGTCGCGGGTTGGGCGAACAACAGCGCCGACAACAGCGCGACGAGCAGGGGTGATGCGAAGCGACGAAGACCCACGAGGCCTGTATCGGGTGGCGGACGGAAGTACGTTAGCCGTGGGTGACGGCGGTCACCGGCTGTGCTGCCGGATCCAGCGAGCGAGGTTGTGGGCCTGCTCGGCCGCGTTCGCGCCCCGCGTGACGGCGGCCACATGCGGGCGTGCCGGTGGCTTGGCCGCGCCGCCGCCACCCCCGGTGACGAGAGCGATCAGCAGCACCAGCACGATCAATGCGGCGATCGCGGCCGCGGTCACCAGCCGCCTCCTGCCGCCGCCCAGCGATGGATGCCAGCCGGCGGCCGCGGGAGCGGCCGGGGAGGGCATCACCAGCGTGCGATCGCTGGTCGCCGGCTGGGAGAGGATGTGGGTGGCGGTCTGCGAGTCGTCCGCGGTCAACGCCAGCGAGAGCGTCGCGGCCGAGGCCGGCCGCTGCCGGGGATCGTCGTTCAGGCAGCGCATGACGGCGGTCGCGAGGGCCGGCGGCACGTCGGGGTTCAACTCGCCGATCGGCGTCGGAGACCGCGTGCCGCGGTTGTGCATCAGCTCGGACAACGTCTCGCCGTCGTGCGGCGTCCGCCCACACAGAAGCTGGTAGAGAGTGGCACCCAGCGAGTAGATGTCGGCAGCGGGGGTGGCTGGCTGTCCGGCGGCCTGCTCGGGCGCCAGGTAGCGCGCGCTCCCAAGCACGCTTCCGGCCACCGTCAGCTGCGTCTCGTCCAGCGAGCGCGCGACACCGAAGTCGGCGATCTTGACCCGGTCGTCGCGGTCGAGCAGCAGGTTGTGAGGCTTGATGTCGCGGTGCACGAGCCCCGCCGCATGGGCGTGCTGCAGGCCGGCGCAGCAGTCGAGCGCGATCCGCCGCACACGGGCGGGGTCGAGCGTTCGCTCGCGGGCGATCGTCTCGGCCAGCGACTCGCCGTCCACGAACTCCATCACGATGTAGGGCCGCTCGTCCTCGTCCTGGCCGACGTCGTAGACGTGGACGATGTTGACGTGGCTGAGGCCGGCCGCCATCCG